>JAKVCH010000155.1 GCA_022447485.1 Polyangiaceae bacterium
TTTTCTGTCTTTTTTTATGTTTATTTAATGATTTTGTGTGCCTGCCTGGACGTTTTCGTTCACCTCGACGGGAACATCCGCAATATCCCCATCGAGAGGCGCGGATAGCTGATGGTCTTGGAGTTTACTTCGAGAGAGCTCGAGGCTCTTCTTTTCTGCGGCGTACATCGCGCGCTTGGATTCTTCGAGAGCCCGAGCTGCATCGAGCTCCGCTTGAGACGCCGAGCCATGGGCAAAGAGCAAGCGGATGCGTTGGTAATCAGCTTGTGCCGAGCGATGTTCGGCTCGCGCTCGGGCCACGGACGCCCTCGCTCTTTCAATTTCGAGAAGCGCATCTTTTTTATCGAGCTCGGCTATCTTGGTGCCCTTGGTGACCTGGTCGCCGCGCTGAACGAAGATTTTGGTGATGGTGCCATTGACTCGAAAGCTCAATTGCATCTCCTGGCTGGCTCGAGCCACTCCAGCGAGGGTCTGCTTCAAGGCGCTACCGGGTTGCGCAATCCGTGCGACTCGCACCGGGCGGATCACCACTTCTTCTTCCACTTCTTTTTTGGGTGAGCAGGCCGAAAAGACGAGGAGCAGCAGTAGACCAAGACTGCAGGCTGCAAAGTAGGGACGAGATTGCTTCATAGGGCATGATCTCACCCACGTAGCGAAGGGAGTCAATCCTAGAATCTGCTTCTGCCTGGTTCTGGCGAAGGTAGCTGCATGAAGCGACCCGTTCCGGCCAGGATCTACTTCGTTTTCAGCTTAACAGGCGTCGCTTACGGTCTCTAGCTCGCCATTTTCAATTTGGGCGCTCGTTAAGCCGAAGCGGCGCTCCTTGGTGGCGAATTGTTGTAGAGCTATCGTGAGTTCTTTTTCACCGAAATCGGGCCACATCACCGGTAGAAAGCACAATTCTGCATAGGCAGCTTCCCAGAGCAGAAAATCGCTCATGCGCGTTTCGCCTCCGGTACGAATGAGTAGGTCCACTTGGGGCGCAAAGGCGGTGCTGAGATGAGCTTGGATCTTCGCCTCATCTACTTCTTCTACCTTGAGGCTGCCGCTCGCGACTTGTTGGGCAAGCTCCTGCATGGCGCGGGAGATATCTCTGCGTCCACCGTAGGAAAGAGCGAGGCTCAGCGTCATTCCGGTACAGTTTGCGGTGTTGGCTAGCAGTTGCTCCAACGCTCGCCGAGTGCCTCTCGGCAATGAGTCAATTTCGCCAACGACCTGCACGCGAATATTCTGTCGGATGAGTTCCGCCTGCTCTTTTCGCGCGAAGCGCGTCAGCAGGCGCATCAAAGCCTCTACCTCGAGACGTGGACGACTCCAGTTATTCACGCTGAATGCATAGAGAGTCAGGTACTCAATTTGTCTTTTTGCGCAGCCCTCGACGACGCGACGCACTGCTCGTGCTCCTGCCGCATGCCCGTCCCAGCGAACGGTTCCTCTTTCTTCGGCCCAGCGTCCATTGCCGTCCATAATCACGGCAATATGTCTGGGCTGAGGAGTGGTGATGGCATTCATGCGCTTTCTCCATTCATGCCAGAAAAATGGGAAGATGGGGTGATAATCTTGTGGAGCTTTGGTGCAGAAGTCTGGATATCTGCCGCGGGGGTCATAAAATCGGCAAAAATAGTTCAAATCGCACGTGGGGAGGCCCAGCATCGGCCAGTCCCAGGCGACCGCCATGGGCCTCTGCCACGGCTCGGGCGATTGCTAAGCCGAGACCTGTGCCTCCTCGATCGCCGCGGGTAGTCACAAATCGTCGGAAGAGGGAGCGATGCAGGTGGGGAGGAATTGAGCCTGGGTTCACCGTCGAGATACAAATTTCGGAACCCAGGGTGCTCAGATTGATCACTGCTCGCTCCTCGGTTGCGGAGTGCTCGCTATGGAGCACTGCGTTTCTCGTTAGATTGGAGATGGCCCGGGCCAGCCAGAGAGGGTTAGCGCGGACGCTCTTGAGGTTCTCATGAATCTGCAGCTCCACTCTCTTTTCAAATCCGAGCTCAGCGATCACGCGTCGCGTGAGCTCGGCAACGTCGAGTTTTTCTAAGCCCTCGACTCCTTGCGCTTCGACTTCGGCGAGAGAAAGAAGCTCCTCCAACAAGAGCTGGATACGAAGAGCTGCCTCGCGAATTCGCGCCACGAATCGTTGGGCTTCTTCGGGCTCATCCAGGGCTCCTTCTTCAAGAACCTCGGCACTTGCCCTGATCGCCGCGACTGGGTTCTTGAGTTCGTGGGAAAGGTCGGCCGCGAAGGTCTCTACGAAGGGACGCCCCTCAAGTCGCTTCCTCATTGTTTCAATCGAACCCACCAATTGGCTCACCTCTCTGCCTGTGGCAGCACTGGGTGGCCCTACTCGTTCGCCTTGACTGACTTGTTCGCTAAAGAGCGTGAGTGCTTCGATCGGAGCAGCGATAGCCCGGCCAATCGCCGCAGCGGCTAGAGCTGCTGCGGCCACGAGCACCAGGCTCACTATCAGAACCATCGGCGCGAAGTCGGCGAGCATCTTCTCTATTGCAAGGGTTGGTTTCACGACCCGCACGTAGCCCTGTAAACCCTGCTTTGTGTGTAGTGGAACTTCTTCGTAAAGGGCTGTGTCATTCGAAAGCACAGACCCGACGTTTGCCGGGTAGATGCGATGCTTTTTATCGTCATAGATCTCAAAACCAGCATCAAAAATATGATCGCTCGGAGGGAATAAGCTTTTCGTTCGATGAGCCGCAGGATCGGTCGCTGCAGGGCTGAGTTCTTGTAGATTCTCGAAGGCCTTGGCGAGCTCAGCAAGAGGTAGAGCTGAGCGTTTGAGCTCGGCTTGCAGTAAAGACGCGATGACTCTGGCCTCGTCCTGGGCTGCTGCCCGCGCTAAGCGCTCGGCCCGCGCCTCGACGCGGTCGACGACCAGAAGCCCTAAAGCTAGAGCGAAGGTGCCGACAATCGAAGCGAGGGCAAAGAATATTTGCATGCGCACTGAGACCCCGCGGCGCCGTGCCTGAAGCAACTTCACCACAAACACACTGATCAGGAAAATCAGTCCGGCACAGGCGGCGACGACAATCGCAAAACGATTCATTCTGAGCTGCTATTCAGCGTAAAGCGGTAGCCAATACCGCGAATCGTTTCAATCCAATCGCTCTGTCCTCCCGCTTCACTCAATTTGCGGCGGAGAGCCTTGATATGAGAGTCGACCGTTCGGTCGCTGAGGGCAAATCCTGGTCCCCAAATTGAATCGATCATTGCACTTCGAGAGAAGACTTTCTCAGGCTCGCTGGTCAGCAGGCGGAGAAGGTCAAATTCCACGCGAGTCAGATCGATGCCATGACCCTCAAATGCTATTTTTCGGGCGTCGGGGTCAATTGTAAAAGGCAGGGTCGACTTCGCTGCGGGGGTGAGGCTGGCCGAACGACGCAGGACAGCTCCCACCCGGGCGACAACTTCCCGCGGTGAAAACGGCTTGGTCACATAATCATCTGCCCCGCCCTCAAGAGCGCGGACGCGGTCGTTCTCATCTTCTCGACTAGAGAGGACGATGATCGAGCCTCCCCGGCCTGATGCCGCTATTTCGTCGATTAATTCAAAGCCCGAGCCGTCTGGCAGCATGAGGTCGAGGATTAATAAGTCGGGGGCAGCCAGCATTGCTTGACGCGCATCGCCCAGAGTTGGAGCGATTTGGACATCAAAGCCTTTTCTTTTGAGAGCGTAAGCAACCGACTCGGCGATCGCCGGTTCGTCTTCGACAATAAGTATTTTCTCCACTTCTTCGCCGACCTTAACAAGGTTTGGCTGGAAAGGGCATCGCTGGGGTTTTTTGTTTACCGTGGATAACTTGTGGACGGGTTTTTCGGCACGAATTGTACCGAAATGCGACTGGAATATTCCTTCTGCGAGGAAATATAGACCAAAATGAGACTCCTACGAGATCCTCTGGTCAGAGACGTAACTCTCACTACACTGCCACCCCAGTGAGATCCTTATTGGTAATGCGGCACGCGAAATCGAGTTGGCGTGATGTCGACTTAGATGACCACGATCGCGTCTTGAATCGGCGGGGCCGTCATGCGGCGCCCGAAATGGGTAAGCTCCTCAGGAAAGAGAAGCTTGTTCCTGATTGTATTATTTCGTCTACGGCAAAAAGGGCTGTCGAAACGGCCGAGCTCGTTCATGCCGCCATGCGAGCAAACTGTGATATCGAATTACGCCGACGGCTCTACCTGGCTGAGCCGGAGACAGTCTACGATGTGCTCAATGAATTGCCCTCGGAGACAAAATGCGTTCTCGTGATTGGACATAATCCAGGTTTGGCTGAATTGGTCGAGCAGGCTTCAGGGTCATCTGTTGAAATGGTCACAGCGGCTGTTGCTCATCTGAAGTACAGCATCAAAGAATTTTCTAAAATTGATCAACATAGTCCCTGTAAGCTAACTGCCTTCTATCGCCCGACGAAGAAGAATAAGTCTGCATGACTGACGCTTTACGATTTCAGCAACTATTTTCTTTCTCAACTTTTCCACTGCCAACAGTTCCCTTCGCCCTTTTCTTGTCATTTTCCGGGACTTTCGCCCCCATTCTTAAAAACTTGCATTAAGTGAGAAGCAATTATGAGTGACTCCCCTGTTTTACCTCCAAAGACCGAAGTTTGCTTGGCTCTCTTACAGTCTTCTAATTCAGTGTATGTGCATTTGGATCCTCGGGCCGCTGAGGTTCAGGTGCCCGTCGCCTTCCGCTCCCAGGCTCAACTAGTTCTTCAGGTTGGCTTGAATATGGCCGTTCCTATTCCAGATTTAGACGTCGGCCAGGACGCTTTAAGCTGCACCTTGAGTTTTAATCGGCGAGCAGAGTTTTGTTATCTTCCTTGGGGTGCCATCTACGGCATTGTCGGCGAAGACGGTCGTGGCATGATTTGGCCTGACTCGGTGCCGCCAGAGGTTGCTTCTGCTGCTGAAGGGCGAGCGATGGCCATGCCAAAGGAAAAGAAGCCACCTTCGTTGCGCCTTGCCGCACAAGATGGTGTGGCTCTTGAGGAGGTTGCAGATGATTCGAAGCGAGAAGACTCGCCTTCGACAGAGGCGGATTCTTCTCAGGCGCTCCAGCTAAGCGGCCCAGGAGCCGACTCTCAAGAAGCCTCTGCTGAGACCTCTGCTGAGAAGCCCGAGGTCGATGGGGTAGCGGCCTCTGCCGAAGATGGCGGACCCGCGCACTCTTCCCTTGAGCGGATCGATGGCGAAGCCCCCCAGGGCTCCGTCGAAAGTGTGCGTTCCGCGACAGCCGATGGCGACATTGCTCGACGTGATGCCGAGACTTCTGCCACCCAGTCTGCAGAGCCCAAGAAGAAAGAGCGTCCGGCTTATCTACGTCTCGTGAAGTAGTTCCCGAGAGGAGCTGATTTTCCCAGTATTGGCTGCCGAGGGCGACGGACTTATTTCAGGGTGAGCTTCACGGAAAAAAGGACTCCTTCGTCTCAAATAGGCCTGTGTATTTCGAGGGGAGAATTTCGCGCCACCTGGTGCTAGGCTTTCCTCCTAAGGAGCATCCTCTGCGCGTATCCGATTTAGGTGCGGGTTTTTGGGTGCGGCTAGTCTACGTCGATGAAGGTTGTTTGCGGCCGCTGCAAGAGCGAATACGAGTTTGATGAGGAGTTGATCTCGCCTGAAGGGACGAGTGTACGATGCACGAGCTGCGGGTTGCAATTTCTCGTCAAGCCAGAAGCTGTGCCAGCCACGACCGAGCCATGGGTAGCGCACCTTGAAGGCTCTACCTCGACCCGAGAGTTTCAGTCCTGGGAAGATGTGCAGGACGCGATTGTTCGTGGCCAGTTGAGTCAGAGCGATTCATTGAGTCGTGGCAAGAAAAAGCCTCGACGTCTTGCTGATATCTCCGAGTTGCGTCCTTTCTTCTCTCAGCAGCGCACGAGTCTGATCGACATGCCCCTGCCGCCCCGCGAGGGGCGCCAAAAGACTCTGATTGGTTTTGTTCCCAGCGCGCCGACGAAGAATAGCGAGCTACCCGAAGATCCATTTCAAGACTCATCGCCTTCAGGTTCTTTGACCGAGGTCACTCCTGGAGCGCCAGAGACCGGTGAGCTGGCTGATCGTCCAGCATTCTTGGGTGGGCTTGCGCTGGGCGAGCAAGGACTTGACGCCCCAGCCACTGCTGCTCCGTCGGAGAGAGCCGATAGGAAGGCGAGCGCTCAGTCCTCTGAAGAGGATGGAATAGAAAGCGCGGGTGAGCGCCCGCGGCCCTGGGAGCTACTGGAGAGTGACTCCGTTGTTCCTTCATCGAACCAGGAAGAGAATCATGCTGAGCAAGAGCAGAAACTTCCTCTGCCGGCTTCAAAAAAACCTGAGCTTTCGATTGCGCCGGCATCCCCTTCCTCGACCCCAAGAATCACGCCTCGAGTTCCGCCGGGACGTCGCTCCTTAGGAGAGGAGCTCGGTCTTCGAACAGCGTCAGATACAAGAGGAACTCCGAATAGTTCTGCCGAGGTCATCAGTCGCGTGCCACCCGTTGAAACTCAGCGAGGAGGCACGGCGGAAAGCGTCGTCTCGAGTGGGCCTCGGGTTGACGAATCTTCTTCCGGTGAAGTTCGAATCAGCCCGCCCGGTTTTGGGCGGGTAGCCGCGCAGAGGTCTTCTTTTCCTGATCTTGGCTCGACATTGACCCCTACGCCGACTGGTCTTCGTGCTTACGATTCCGTGGATACGGAGAGAACAACCAGCCTACCCGGACTGCCCTCGCGCCGCCGGGCCAATAGTCGGGCGATTCTCGGCGTCGTCTTTCTCACCATCCTCGGTTTTTTAGGCTTTACCTTCGGCGGTCGTTTCCTCCAGGACGTTGCGGGGCAACCTGCGCCTGGGACCGGAGAAAAAGAGCGCACCATTCAAGTCGAGCAAGTTGATCTTTCCTCTGAGCTACAAGAGCTGGAGTTTTCTTCCTTGGCTGCTCAAGTGCGTCGAGCCGAGGAGCGCTTGCTGGCCCGTCAGCAGCCGACCCAAAGAGCCGCCTTACTCAGTGC
>JAKVCH010000156.1 GCA_022447485.1 Polyangiaceae bacterium
TGGAGGGACATGTCGTGGACGCGATAGGTCGCTCCTTCGACGGTGGGAACCTGGGTTTTAATCGTTTGAATCATCGTATTCATCTTGAGTTTCTTTCATGCCAACTTTTAAAAGTGGCTCAAGGCAATGCCTCAATGGTTCAGGCTCCGGGCTCGGAGTGGGGTTCGGCTGGGTGGAATTACTTCGCGTGTCCAGGCAACCCCGAAAGTCGATCTTAGCTCTAGCTCTCGTCGGCACACAAAGCCAGAACTTATTAAGCAAGAATTCCTGCTTAATTTACCCAACCTTAGCCAACGATTCGCCACCCCGCTGACAGACCGCTAGTCTGTTAGTAATGGAAAGCTTTGAGCAGTTCGACGAGGCCTACTACGAGAGGTTCTATCTTAACCCGGAGACGAGGGTCGTGAGCCCAGCAGAGCACGCCCAGCTCGCGCAGTTCGTGTTCGCATTTGCGAAATACAATGGCATCGAAGTTTCCAGTGTGCTCGATATTGGAGCGGGAATTGGCTTGTGGAAGAACTGGATTGAGAAAAACGCAAAAAAGGCCAAATACACAGGCACTGAAGTGAGTAAAGTGATGTGTGAGCAGCACGGGTACCAGGAGCGTGATATCGCCCGCTGGCGCGATCGCGATTCCTACGATCTGATTATCTGTCAGGGGGTTTTTCAGTACCTACCGGATCCAGACCTGGCCCCAGCGATTGCTAATTTAGCGGCGATGTCAAAGGGCTTACTCTACCTCGAAGCTACGACCCGTTTGGACTTGCGCGAAAGAACCGACAAGGAAAAGACTGACCAGAACATTCATATTCGAAATGGCTCTTATTACCGCGGAATCATGCAGAAATACTTTCATCAAGTAGGGGCCGGCCTTTGGTGGACCAGAGAGTTGCCCTTACCCTTCTTCGAGCTGGAAATGGCGGGCACGGGCAAATAAGGCTCACCGGCTAGGCCTTTCTTGTAAGGGGCCAGCATTTAAGGCAAAGTCCTCCTCGTGGATAAGCTACGACCACTCATTTCCCTGATTCTTGTGACTCTCACCGTCCTTTCATTGAGGAATGTTTATTCAGACCATAGTACCGTCGAGGCGCTAGCAGCCCGCACGGCATGTGAGCAATGCAAGGCGAAAATCACGCGTATGCAGAGCACACCTATCGCGCTCACCTATCGCTTTCAGACAACGGGAGCGCGTCTCCAAGAAGTTCGCTGCCAGAAAGAGTTTATTTTCCTCGGCCAATATAGCTGCGACCGTGTTGAAGGACAGTTTTAGGAAACTGCCCGTCATGCGGTTATTGCCCCGGCTTGGATAGAGTGAGGGTACGGATGCCACTCGGATATGAAAGGGTCGCCAGACACTATGAATGGCTAGCCAAACTCTATAGTCTCGGCGCCATCGCCCAGACCCGAGAAGCCCATATTCAAGACTTAAAAGAAGGCGATAAAGTTCTTTACCTAGGAATCGGAGCCTCCAGAGAACCAGCTCTCGCTACAAGCCGAGGGGCTCAAGTCACTGCCGTCGATAAATCTCCCACGATGCTCAGCCTTGCTCAGGGCGCTGCGGCGAAGGAGAACGTGGAAGGGCATCGTGACCTACGGTGGGTAGAGGGGGATGCTTTTGAGATACTTGAGCGAAGTGATTATCGAAGTCAGTTCGATTGGATAGTGTGCCCGTTTTTTTTAAACGTATTTAACGAAAGATCCTTGAATAGGCTGCTTCCGCTGCTGACTGACTGCCTCAAGAAGCACGGGCGGCTCGTCATCGCTGACTACGCTCATTATCACGGTCAGTGGCCTCATCGCGTTTTCCAATGGCTGTACTACACCCCCCCTCGGCTCTTATTTGGTTTGCTCACGGGTAACCCTTGGCATCCTCTTTATGACTACCCAACTTTGGTGAGACAAAAAACCAGTCTAGAGCATAAAAAAACATCGTTCTTTCCCATACTCCGTAGCAATCTTTATGCATCCTACGAGTTCTCGTTGGCGCAAAACACAACAATTCATCCAGGCCAAGCATCTCAACCGTGAGCCAGCATAAATCCAGCGCCAAGGTGGATGACACCTCACAGTCCCCTCTCTCAGGCTTCAGAGGTCAATCTCTACCTGGGTTGCTCTTCGCCTTCGAGCTGCGTCTGTGGGTCGCCCTCTGCGTCACAGGGCTTTCTTATTCAGGCAGCCGCGCGGTAGGCTTGAAGCCACTTCCACGAGTCATTTGCCTAGTCTTTTTGCTGACCCTGACACTCTATAACCTCGACGGAAGCCTCGATAGCGCGGTCCGTCGTCAATACTCGCCACGCTACACCATCCGACGACGCTATCACTTCATCCTCAGCGGCGGCGCCTTGATAAGTGCAGCCTGTCTTGCACCGAGCCTTGCCCCTCTCACTCAATTGGTCACCTTGCTGGGCTTAATTTGCTGCTCGTTCTACGCGCTTCCTTTACCTGCCATTGGACCTCTTAAGAATATACCGTTTTTGAAGTCACCGTTTATCGGCCTAGCAGTCACGGGCGGCGCGTTGGCGCCGCCTTTGGCCGAAGCGACGATGCTCACCAAGAGCGCAACGATTGGGATAGCGCCACTCTGCTGCGTCACCGCCGCAATCGCTGGTTATTGTACCATCAACGCTACCCTTTTTGATTTCCCAGACTACCGCGAAGATACAGCTCAGGGAACGCCGACTCTCCCTCGCTTATTGGGGCTGCGCAAGACTAGGCGGGTCTGTCAATGGCTCGCGCTCGGCACCGGAGCCCTACTTACTATTGCGGTCCTGTCTACCCTGCAGCTTGACCAGGACACCGCGAAAATAGCAAGAATCGCACAGCTGAGCCTACTACTCCTCTCGCCTATCAGCTTTCTTGCAATCCGCGCCGTCACCCCCGTCACGCCACGATTTGTCGTGGCTTGGTTAGTCGACGGGGCGCTCCTAGTACCGAGTCTTTGCATCTTTCTCTACCTCAGCTTGCGTTAACGACCTGCTTTTCTTCTCGGATAAAAGAAACATCCCGCAGAAACAAAACACCCCTTGCCAAACGCTGCGACATCTTCAACGCTCCATCGGCCATGTCCAAGAGCACTCCTCCTGATGAAACCATTCCACTGACTGATCACCACCGCGTACCCAATATGGTAGGCGGGATTTTTCAGGCTCATCCTTGGCACGGTGTGCCAATTGGAGAAGACTTCCCAGAAAAGGTGAATTGCTACATTGAGCTAGTGCCAACCGACACCGTCAAGTACGAGCTCGACAAAGACTCCGGGCACCTGAAGATTGATCGACCTCAGCTATTTTCGAATACCTGTCCAATGCCCTACGGCTTGGTACCGCAAACCCTGTGCGACCAGAGAGTCGCCGAGCGCTGCATGGAGAAGACAGGACGAACGGATATTGTAGGCGACGGAGACCCCATTGATATCTGTGTGATCTCGGAGCGTCCTATTCCTCATGGGAACCTTCTCCTGACCGCCCGCGTGATAGGCGGGTTACGCATGATCGACAATGGTGAAGCTGACGACAAGCTCATTGCAGTCATGAAACAAGATCCGGGGTTTGTTAATTGGAAGGATATCTACGATATGCCAGATGCCTTCATCGACCGACTACGTCACTATTTTATTACCTACAAGCAAAGGCCGGGGTACACCTCCCCGTGCGAAATTGCCGAGGTTTACGATGTTCGTGAGGCACAGCATATGCTGCGGCTTAGTTACGAAGATTATAAGGATGTCTACGGACTACAGCACGACGAATTGAGCCACGCACAAGCGAATCGCCGTAAATTTCGTCAGGGCGTTTAGATAGAAACAAACGGCCTACGCGCCTTAGTCTCATTCCCAGGCATAAGAAAAATCAACATAAAGCCCAGTGAGGCCAATCTTGTATTCGCCTCCATAGCTGCAAAACAAGCAAGAACGCAGGTCAGCTGGTGCTTCGCTCCTGTTGGGAACGCTCGTCGAGCCAAAGCGGTACGCGGTCGCCAGGTTGATTTGCCAACTTTGACGGACGAAGCCCGCCCCGAGAGTGAAGCTATTCGTCGCTGTTGGAGGGGTCCCAAATGCTGTTGGGTAGAGAGGGTTCCCCACCCGACCATCCCAAACGTACCCCACGCGAATGGGGACCTCATCTTTTTGAACGGGAATGCGGTATTCTCCACCGACACGGACTGTATTCCCATTCTTCCACTCATAAACATTTTCTACCTCCAGCGGTAAACCCTCCCCCGTCGTCGAAAGCAGGGTTCCCGCTAAGGTGGCGCTATCGTTTTGAGATTGATCGGTAAACTGATAGTCAACGGCGAAACCATAGCGGTCGAGGTCATACCGTACGCCACCGCCGACCTGTAAGGGCAACGTAAAATCGAAACTCGTATCGATAGCATCGAACCCCTGGGCAATCGCGGTATCGCCTGTGGTGTCCACGATCACCCTATTTCGAAATACAGCACCTAGTCGCAGACCCGGGATAGGCTCGTATTGCAATCCCACACGCACTCCGCCAAAGTTCATGCCTCCTGTTTTAATGTCGAGGATTTGGGCATCGCCGACGGTTTGATAGCGATCAAATGTAACATAGGTCATCCGATAACCGACGCCGATAGACAGATGGCCAGGTACGATCCTCTCAGGAATATTCAGACTAATTGCTGGCGAAAATTCGAAAAAGACGGTTCTTAGGCCATCGTTGACCTCTCCGGCATCGGAGGAGAAGTCATATTCCGCAGCACCCGAAGCGACTGGATACGCACCCAATCCGATGGTGATCCATTCGTGGACACGAAAGCCAGCGCTTAACATGGGAAAGGGCGCCACAATCGTGTTCGATCCCGCGTCCTGCCCGTCGAAGTCGGGGGATGTCTGGAGATTTCCAAGAAGCAACGTAAAGTTACCCAGCAACTCAATACCCTTCACACCCTGATAGCCCGCCGGATTGTGATAACTGGCAGATGGGTCGTCAACCGAAGCGATAGCTGTGCCTCCCATACCCTGATGCCTCGCGGTATAAACAATCGGAGTATCCCAACCGGCCGCTTCAGCTACAGGCGTGAAACCAAGCACCCCCAGCAGAACTAAGGCGCAGCGCGGCTTCACGAAACGTAGGCAACTCTTCATAGGACTATCATTCCAATCCCCGTTTAAAATGACAAGCGACGCGTACCCGAAGGCCGCGTCGCTATAGAATTCAGCTAAAAAACTTCTGACTCAATCAGGGCGCTGCCGGTGGCAGCAGTCCGCTACACGCAAAAAACTGAGGAAGGCAATTTTCCGCAATACAGCTTGCGCACTCGTCGGAAGCAGAATCAATGATACAAGAAGGGCAGCTCGTCGCGCCACACGACGTCAGCTCCGCATAGCAGTCAGCACAAGCGGCTGTTATGCCAAGGTCATCTTGCAAACATTGCGAGGTACATTCCGTGTCAGTCAAACAGCCATCCTCGACGCCGCACTTGGCTGCGCCAGCACGGGCGCTACCGTCCTCTACGGCGGGACAATCCGTATCGTTGACGCATACTGCGTCCACCTCGCCACCCATGCCATCCGGAGCTGCCTTGCATTCTTGAGGAGGTAGACCACCACCGGATCCGCCGCCCGAGCCGCCCGAGCCGCCCGAGCCGCCTGAGCCGCCCGAGCTACCACCGGCCCCACCCGTGCCACCGTCATCGTCGCTATCATCACCACAACCGGAGACAAAGAACCCAAGGGACAAGACGCCCAATGTACCTGCTAACAAATAGAACTTTTTCATAATACCCTTCTCAAATCGAGTCGAAGTCAACTTTGCAGAACGTCTTGTCTGCTAGGGACTTAAGATAAGTGGCGGAAGGGGATTCCGGCAAACCTACGCCCAGTTGCCTTTATTTCGTGTTCAAAATTCCTCTAGGGCGCCTCGGACTTCCTCAAAATACTGATGAGAATGGCGTTAGCCCCCCATCTTGATGCGTAGGCAGACAGCATTATCTAACTACCTTCGTTATCCAAACGCACCAGAGACCATGTCCCACACAAGGGCACAGTTCACGACGAAACTTATTTCAAGTATTCCGAACTTCGGGACAAGCCATGGGGTTTTGGTACGCTGGCTACGTCCGTTCTTAAAGCTCTGCCCATGATGGGACGCTCCCAGGTAGGAAAATAATTGCAGCACCGATCTTTTCACATTATCTCAAGTATTTTCTACATCGCCCCCACTTTACTTTCAGCGTGTGGCGAGAGCGTACCTCAGTTCGAGGGCTCCAACGCCGGGATTGGCTCAAAAGAAAATGGGGCTGCCAGTGGAGGATCGGGTAATGAGACCAACACTGATTCAGACGGATTGGGACTTGGGGGCAGCTTTGGTACTGGATCCGGCACACCTAGCTCCGGAAGTCCGCTCCTGGGACCACCAACCCAAGACTCACCAGCCCCAGCCGGCTGCGGCAATGAAACCCTCGATGAAAACGAAGTCTGCGACGATGGTAACCAGCTGAATAACGATGGATGTTGGGGAAATTGTTTAGGGATCGACCCTGACTACATCTGCCCGACCCCGGGTGAACTTTGCTCGCCGTTTTCAATCTGCGGGGATTCTAAAATCTTACGGCCGGGCGAACAGTGCGACGATGGCAACAGCTTGAACGGCGATGGTTGCTCTGAGAATTGTCAATTTGAGCTGGGCTATGTCTGCTCTGGTTCGCCCAGCGCCTGCGTCGAAACAGTCTGCGGGAACTTAGTGCGAGAGGGCTCCGAGACTTGCGAAGATGGCAACGATCGCCCTCTCGACGGCTGCAGCGCTACTTGTCAAAAAGAACCCACCTGTGACTCAAACGGCTGCTCACCCCGATGCGGGGATGGGATCTGGGATCAGGTATCCGAAGGCTGTGATGATGGCAACGCCAACAATGGTGATGGATGCAGCAAAGATTGCCAGATCGAGCTCGGCTATAGTTGTGAGGCTGCGCCCTGCGAAGAAATCAACGGTCAATGTGTATTAAGGGTTCCCG
>JAKVCH010000157.1 GCA_022447485.1 Polyangiaceae bacterium
TCGGCGCCCCGTTCGAGTTGTGGCAAAACCCGCTGGCCAAGGCGCAACAGGTATTCGCCTGCTAGTGTTAGCCGGAGCTTATGCCCCTCGCGCTCCCAGACTTTGACCTGATGGCGTTCCTCAAAGCGACGGATGGCATGGCTCACCGCGGACTGCGAAAGGCAGAGGCTTTTGGCCGCCTGGGTCAGGTTTCCAGTTTGGTCGACTTCTCGAAGGATGACAAGAGGTTGGAGATCGAGCATTTCAGATGCAAATCTGTCATGTCGTGTCCATGGCGTCCAGACGTCGAGCGATAGTCGAATCTTCGCTGGCGACGGGGATGTCTTGCCTGAGCAGTTGGGTCAACTTCAGCCAGGTCGACTCAGCAAGATGTATTGAATGACGCCCGGGGGGCTTGTTCTTGCGCTGAGTCGTTCAGTGAGTCACTCGTGATCGAATCGCCACTCTTTCTGAACCAAAAAAATGTGTCGAGCGTGGATTGGGCAGCGCTTCCGATAATTTTAGGTGCCTCTGCTGAGCGAAAACCAACAGGCGTGGTTTTCAGTGGGGTGGTAATCAAATCTCCTAATTTCAGTCGGCCTCGTCCGATAATCTACCTCCTCGTTGTCCACGGAGATTCTTGATGAAAAAATTACTCGCTTTTGCTTCTCTCCTTTGCCTCGCGGCCTCACCAGCCTGCACGGGCGAGGAAACATCCGACGACCAGGTCGACTCGACCAGTAGCGGTGTGCCTGAAGGTTGGGTGCCCTATCTGAATGCAGATGGGACTCAGGCGGTGGATAGCCTCGGAAATCTCCTCTACGTCAAGCCTGATGGCACATTCGGAGCCCTACCCCCGAGTGCCGTTCCAGGCGCGGTTGGCGTGGGCACCCCTCCCGCCGACGGCGGCACGACTCCCGCACCTGGAGGGGTTGATGAGGGCGCGGCACCGGTTGGCGGAGCTCCGCTTGCCGGGGCCCCGATTGAGGGCGCGCTCGAGGATGTGATCGATGCGGAGCATTGGCAGGGTTATAATGGTGCGGGAACTCAAGATTGGGCCTTGCGTGACGACGGTGCCGGTAACATCGTGCTTTACAATTCTGCGGCAGCGGACGGTGATTCTGGCAAGTCGGTGAGCCTCTCTATCTCCCCGGCCGGAATCACTGGCGACATGGCTCGGTCCATGGGCATTCGCTTCGACATCAGTGGTAGCATTGGTAACGCCCTCTTCCTGCCGCAGGTAGGTGGAACGATTCCACTCGATCAGGGTGGCTGGTGTGACTCGGAGGTTTCAGTTGCGTGCTGGAATGCTCATGAAGAAACAGTCGCGGTGTCCGAAGGCTCTTACACAACCGTCGAGCTTTTCTGGGATGAACTTGCTCAGACTTGGGGACTCGAAGGGGATGAAGAAGCTGGCCTGAAGGCCAATCAGTTGGTGCTCTTCCCCGAAGAGGTGCTGATCCTCTCTTGGGTCATTCCCAAAGAGGTCGAAGGAGAGCTTTTCGTCGATAATATCAAGCTGATTCCCGATGATGGCTCTCGTACTGTCAGCGGTATTGGCGAGCTGATCGATCGGGCGACATTCAACGCCATTACGGGCAACAGTACTCAGTACACTTACGAGGGCTTCGTTGAGGCAGCGGGTTCCTTTAAGGCTTTTGGTGGCGACCTCGACGAGACTTGGGCGAAGCGCGAGATTGCCATGTTCCTCGCCAACGCCAAGCATGAGACTGGCAACTTCCAGTACACGGAAGAGCTGGCTCAATACAGAGGGACTTACTGCGATACGACGAAGCCTTACGGTTGCCCTGCTGGAGCCAACCAGTATTACGGTCGCGGTTCGATGCAGCTTTCTTGGAACTTTAACTACAAGGCCGCAGGAGATTACCTGGGCATCGACTTGTTGAACCAGCCAGCTCTTGCCATTCAGCCGGCAAACCTCTGGCGGACGGGGCTTTGGTTCTGGATGATCAGTGCTGATGGCGCACAAGCTGCCCCTCACTCGGTATACGCTTCAGGATTCGGCGCGACTATCAATCGCATCAACGGCGCGATTGAGTGCGGTGCTTCAGCGACGCCGGATGCCCAAGGTAAGGTTAACCAGCGTCGGGGCTACTACCGTCAGATTCTGGAGTTGATGGGTGTCGAGGCGGGCGCCACTGATACCGGTTGCTAAAGCCTCTGCGATCGTTGAAATAGAAAACGGCTCTCTTAGGAGAGCCGTTTTTTGTGGTGCTCAGCATGCTTCCCAGAGGCTGAGCTGCGGCAGCTGAGAGTGTCGCCTCTGGCGCGAGTGCTTGGCTCGCTGTCTGGCTGAAGGCTGGAGGCTGGATTCTGGAGGCTGGATGCTGGAATAACCACGCTGCATCTCATTGATGCTGAGCGTCATTCATCTGTCTGGTCAATTCGCACTCGATAAAGAGGGTGAGCTGGTTGAGCGACGAAGTAAGACCAGATGTGGTCGTAAACTCTGTGTTGATTGGGGAAAGGTGTGAGTAACTTTGCTTCATCAAGACTACACCACCGGTACTCGGTGTGTTCCTCGTTTAACTGAACAACTTGATTCGGAGGGCAGAGCACAGCAAACACAGGAATGAGCTGTATGACATTCAGCTGAGCTTCAAAAAACTGCTCCAGGATTTGCGCATTATAAAGAGACGTCACCTTAATTTTCGTCTCTTCGTCAAACTCGCGAACAATCGCCTGCCAAGCCGTTTCACCCGCTTCAATCGAGCCTGCCACGTGGCACCAAAATTCACCTTTCACCCGCTTCATGAGCAGCATTTTTTGCTCGCCGTCGATCTGAGAGAGGGCCACACCGGCAACGATGGATGTATTGACTGGAATCATCAGAGGATCTTCATGGGAGCAAGAAAGCGACGAGCCATTCTGCTGTCTTGCAGAACGCCCAAGCGTGAAAGTCGCGGCCGTTTCTTCAGTTTTTTCGAATTTCCTTTTTTTCGAGGCAACGTTCAAGGGCCAGACTCAATCAGCGGAGTAGAGTTGATACGCGTACTTCGCCACCCGAGCGTGCACCCTCTCTAATTCAGCGAAGGAGCGTTGCGAACCCGACTGATAGACGACGAGATAGACTCGCTCACCAGAAGGAAGCTCAAAAAACCCGATATCGTTAATCGCCCCGCGAGGACCACTGCCTGTTTTGTCGGCAACCAAGGTCTGCGGCGGAAGTCCGGCTCTAAATCGAGCCCCCCCTGTTTGATTTTCGCTCATCAGGCGAACCAGAAACTTCCGTGACTCGGGAGACAAGACGCCTGCGCTCGGGCTAGCGGAAGCACCTAAGACACTCTGCAGACTATGAGCCATTGCTACTGGTGTTGTCGTGTCTCGCACATCCCCTGGAGCATTCTCGTTGAGTTCTAGCTCCCAACGGTCCAGGCGCGTCGATTCATCGCCAATGGTCCGAGCAAAGGCGGTCAATCCGGAGGGACCATCGACCATCTTTATCAATAGATTCGAGGCAGGATTGTCGCTCCATTGCACACTTGCCTGCAACATCTCTCGCAAGGAGAGGCTCCCCGTGCCTGTTTTTTGGTCCAGCGCTTTTTCGGTCACAGGCGCCCAACTAATGATGTCATTCTTTGTGTAGGCAATAGGCTGTTCAAGGTTCAGTTCGCGGGCATCGACTTTTTGAAGAACCGCAGCGGCGAGCATCCACTTGAACGTGGAAGCCATGGAGAAACGTTCATTCGAGCGGTGAGCTAGAGGCGCTCTAACTAATTGATTCGAGCTTGCTTCAGTGAATGCGTAAACTCCAATGCGGCCCCCGAGATCTTCTTCGAGTTTTCCGATGAAGTCGGTGAATGACGACTCAGTCGTCGCCCTGAGCGCTGGCTCTACTTGACGACTCTTCGCCTTCTTGTTGGCAGTCTTCGCTGACACGGAAGGACTGGCTGGCGTACAGGCGCATACAGCCATTGATGCGATCAGTGACAACGCTGAGAATCGGGGCGAAAACACGGCTGAGACATCTCATAGGAAGTATCGTTGGTCCAGCACGGCGCGTGACTCGTACACCTCGGCTCTCGCCCCCGATCTTGGCGTAGCGCAGAGCCGTATCGATGATCATTTCAGCAGTTTGAAGAAGATGTTAAAAACGGGTTGGGGCGATGGTTTTTATTCTGCCCTGGAAAAAGGCGCAGGCTAAAAGGACCTCGCTGTTGGGTCAAGTGAGGATAGGGGTATGAGAATTGGGTTCGAGATAAGGTCTTTGATTGTGTTGAGCGCCTGGGGATTTCTCGCGTCCTGTGCTGCTACCGACAGCGAAGCAGGCGATAATGAGCCCTTCGATTCTGAACAAGCCGAAGGCACAGGTGATACTTCGAGCGATAGTTCAGAAATAGACGATGAAGAGAGCTTTGAAGGGATTCCGGGGCCTGGGGAAGAGGGCTTCGTCAATACCGCGAAGATTGAGACCTGTTTCAATCGAGAGACAGGGTTTTGCCAGGTCACCTTAGTGTCGTCCGCAGCGATGGATTCATCGGAGTTTACCTGTCGCTTCGAAAGTGGTCAGTCGGTTGCATCTTGCCCGGTCGAGGGATGCCTCGGCAAATGCACGACTGATTTTGATGCTCAACGGCTGATTCGTTACGCCTATGAACAAACCGAAGAAGATTTTGAAGCGGCCTGTCTATTTATCGAGGGTCAATGGACCACTGATTGTGGGGACTGAATTTTGAAAAAAGCGCCCTGAGCCGTCACCAAGAGCCTGATGCGGACCCTCGGACAGTGCTTTGAGAGTTATCTGTTATTCTTCTGATGGACTGTCATTTTCTGAGCAAGCTGAAAAGTCGATTTCAAATTCGTAAGTCGCCTGAATCGTCCCACCGCCATCGAATCGCTCGGTCCGGACTCCTGCGAATTGAGCCTGACGACAGGTGTCGAGCAATGCATGTACTTGCTCGAGCCTGATTTTGCTCGCCGAAGTTCGATCGATAACGGGCACGGTCAAGACAAATTCGCCGTTTGCATCTGTTTCAAATAACGTATCTTTTGGATCGATCTCTTCGTGGTCGGTGCGTGACGAGTTGAGCGTGATCTGTAACTCCCCATTGGTGTCGGCTACGGGCTCACCATCGGAGGCTCGATACACACGACCAGAAATCTCAAACAGATGTTCGTCCGTCGAAGAACAACCAAAAAGAGAACAACCACCTAGTAGGACGAGAAGCAGAGTCTTCATTGGGCCGGACTGTAGTGGTACACGGGTGAATAGCGAGCCGTTGGTTTTCATGCGCATTCTTGATGGCCATCAGCAGGGGCGCTGACTGCGTTCATTCTCCGTTTTGAAGGAAGTTGTTGTGGTCGCCAGAGACGGAAAGCTGCTCGTCCAGCTGTGCTTTCCTGAGTTTCAAGGCCATGGTGGCTGCCCGGCTCTGCGTATGCTGGACTCATGCACCAAAGGAAAGAGAGCTCATCATGAAATTTCAAGCAGCCTTCGTCATCTTCATTTTTCTCCATTTGATTGGTGCTGAGGCGCTCGCCTGCACCGGGATACTACTACGAGCCGAAGACGGCGCTGTTGTGCCCGCCCGGACGATGGAGTTCAGCTTTGATATTCACTCCGATATTTTGGTGATGCCAGCACGCTATCCCATCGAAAAGCTGGTGATGGATAAAAAGACGAAAGGGGGCACCTACATTAGTCAATACGCATTCGTCGGAGCCAATGCTCTCGGAAAACCCATAGTATTGGATGGCATCAACGAGAAAGGTCTCTACTTTGGCGCATTCTATTTTAAGGGCCTCGCCAAATACCAAAGTGTCACCAAAGAAAATAAGTACGAAGCAATATCAAGTGAGGAGCTGGGAAATTATATTCTGAGCCAATACGCCACGGTGGCTGAGGTAAAAGCCGGAGTTCCTCAGTTGGTGGTCGTTGGTACCTACATTCAAGAGATCGGTGGCTTTGCTCCTTTTCATTATGTGGTGACGGATCCTACCGGCGCCTCTATAGTGATTGAGTATACAGACGCTGGCCTGAAGATTTTCGACAATACAGTCAATGTCGTGACCAACAATCCCACCTATGATTGGCACCTCACGAACCTCAACAATTATGTTGGGCTGACTGCCATGAATCGCGAAGCACGAACCATCGGTACCCAGAAAGTTGAGCCTTTCGGTCAAGGTACCGGCCTCTTTGGCCTTCCGGGCGACGGCTCTTCGCCTTCCCGCTTCGTGCAAGCAACGGCCTACGCCAATAGTGCGATACCTTCGAAAACCGCTGATGACGCAGTTTTTTCAGCCTTTCACTTGCTGAATCATTTCGACATACCCAGGGGCTCGGTGCGTGAAGAGATCAACAATGAACTACTGACTGAGTTCACGATCTGGACCTCCGTGGTCGATACGAAAAACCTCATCTACTACTACAAGACTTTCCTCACCCAACGGGTGGAGAAAGTCCAGTTGGCAGTCGCTCTCAAAGGCGTGAAGAGTCCAAGGCTCATCAAAATGGAATCGGGTTTTTCAGTGCTGGATCGCTCCCGGGACGCCGCTGAGATGAAGGAGTGAAGTAGTCAAATACCTGGGAGGGCTCCGCCGCTGAGCTCTCAAGCAGCTAAGACAGGCTGAAGCTGATTGTAGAGCACCGTCGCTTCTGCAAGCGAAGGGAGACCTGCCGCTCGATCTGGCTCCGCTGCAAATTGGCCAGGAAGGTTTTCGCTGAGCTGCTCGGCCGCCTGACGTCGGGCGGCATTTACCTCGGCTGCTTCCTCGTTACTCAGACGTGAAATGCACCATTCATGCAGGGCAAGCGAGAACTCCGCATGTCCTGTTTCCTCATCAGCAATCAGACGCAAGGTTTTGCGTAGCG
>JAKVCH010000158.1 GCA_022447485.1 Polyangiaceae bacterium
ATGAAGAATTGAATCGAAAGACGGCACTGAAACTAGATGATGACGGCTCGCCAGCAGAGCAGCAGAGCAGCAGAGCAGCAGAGCAGCAGAGCAGCAGAGCAGCAGAGCAGCAGAGGCCATATCAAGCAGGAGAAATTGGTCGCAAACACGACATCGGCGGAGGGTAACATGGCTGCACGAATGCGCAATCAATGGAAATGAGGCGATAGGGTAGAAGTTTCTCTTCTGGCGGTGACTTTCCTGACCGTTTTTATTCGGCCACTCAGGAAAACACCTTCAGAGAAAACCAAGAGCTAAAAAGTCCAGAGCAAGAGCCCAAGCGAGTTGGAGATAATCATTCACTAGGGAGCATCAACCCGAACATAGGATTGACCGTCAAATTGGTAGTGACGTTCCCTCGTGGATCCCCAGGGCAAGAGCAGCGGCTCGAGTCCGCCGGCGGCCGTCCGGTCTTCCGGGAAAGGATAGCTCCTTTTTTTCCAGCCAATAGCCCGCCAAGGAGCAAGAGTAATCTGCACTCCTCTCGGAGATGGTTCAAGCTTCACGAGACCGATCACTCGTTGGTTATCCAATTCGCGCATGGTCTCGGCCGCAAATATTCTCCTCAGAGTCGTGCCGAATACCTTGTAGATAAAGAGCGCCTGACGCTGTACGAGCTGTCCTCCAAGAGCTTCACTTGCTTGGGTCTTCAGCCGTGCATGAACAATCATTTCCGCTTTGCCATCGCCGGTGATGTCGCGAGCTGTGACGGCAAGCAAGTCATCTTCCGTATCGACGCCGATGCGAAGGAACGTATAACTTCTCCCATCAAGAAACTCTTTACCAAAGACAACGAGATCACGGCCGATCACCAAAACCCTTTCGTTGCTTGCACTGCCGGCTACGTCTGTGACGAAGTCGAAGCGGGCTGGTTGAGCGTCAGCCTTTTGATCATTGCGATAGAGTGCTTCTACCTGTTGCTGTAGCTCCGCTGGGTTCGGGGGCCGGGGTAGGGGCGGAGTAGCGACTTGGGGCACGGCAGTCGACTTCGACTGGAGAACGGGTTTGCCTTGGACACGGTGTATTTCGACAAACGTGCCCTGTCGCCATGCATAAGAAACCTCCTGGGTTCGTTGCCAGGGGCGAAGGGCATCGATAATTCCGCCGCCGAGAGCCGGCGGAGGCTGGGTGGTCTCCTCAAAACCTTGATATGCATCTTGAGAGATAGTGATTTGGGCCTTTGCTCCCTGACCGCTGATTTGAACGTTATTTTTGATCAGCCGGTCATCAAGCACAATCTTGACCTCATGAGCAAAGACTTGCTGAGGCACTCCGTCGTCGTTTAGTTGTAGTACCTGAAAATACTCCCGGTAATTCGCTTCGGTGCCGACCTGTTTGCTCAGAATAATCTCAGGTCGCCGATCGCCCGTTAAATCGAGGAGCTTGAGTTGGGGGACTTGCTGGGCGCTCATGACCTCAAGGCGGCTGTAGTAAAACTTTTTTCCCTCAAGATAGCCGGAGCCGACAATGGTGAGGTATCGTTCGTAGAGGGCAACTTTTTCCAGAGAGCCGTCACCGGTGAGATCTCCATAGGCTTCCCGATCCGGTCGTGGGTTTAAGCCTTTTCTTTCAATCAGAGTTTGCATCAAACCACTTTCCCCGCCGAAGGTCAGGAGCGGTAAGTGCTTTTTGCGTCCTGTGGAGGTGGCAGAGCGGTGGCTTATTTTTCCAAACCTTTCTGCATCCAGATAGAGGATGCGAGCTTGCAGGCCTACCCGCAGCCGGCGACTACGGGGTAGCTCCGTCCAAGGGATACGTGCCTCCAAGATATAGCCTTTTTTCCAAGGGCCAGTTCCGCGCTTTTCGACGACCTGCGCTGTCCTCAAATTTTTCCTATTGAGTTTGGCGAGGCCAGAGTGTTGGCCAGGTTGGCCTGGGTAGAGGTCGATGATGTTTAGCTGGCTGCCTTGACCGTTGGCCGCAGGATAGCGCAGTTCGATTTGGTAGTGGTCTTCTTGACGTCCTGCTGATTTCGTTCTGATCAGCTGTGGGTCTTGGGTCCGTGCTGCGAAGTAAAGAGCCTTCTCGTCGAAGCCGACCATAATCTCGGTTTGCCTTGGGCGTCCTTGGAGCGTTTTATCGAGCTTCGCGAAGCCTCGGGGCCATTCGCGAAGCTGACCATCCACCTTGATTTTTACGGAGCGAAAGTCCTCGGCGATCAGATATTGACTGGCGTCTTCTGCTTTTACCGGGGCAACGCTCATGAGAAGAGCCAGCGCTGGAAGCAGTGTCGCTGGAATCAGATAGGATCCCAGTGTCGCTGGAGCGAATAATTTGCGGGAGAACCGAGGTAGCATGGGGCGGACCTTAGCAAGAAATAGAAAGATTTTATTGGAATTGGGCGTTCGAGGAACGGTCTTGCTTTCTTCTTCGAAAGATCGACGATCTTTGGTTGACCAGCCGCGTTTGGCGCAGTATTTCCAGCCATGCTTCACCAAGGTCTCCGTGAGTGTCTCACTTTTGATGATGTCCTGCTCGTTCCTGCGCGGAGCGACGTTCTGCCGAATGAGGTAGAAACAACTTCTCGATTAACCCGAGGTATCACCCTGCGCACGCCTCTCGTGAGTGCCGCTATGGATAGCGTCACCGAGTCAAAGATGGCGATAACAATGGCGCGTGAGGGCGGGCTGGGGATTCTGCATAAAAATCTGCCGATCGAATATCAGGCAAGTGAGGTCGCCGCCGTCAAGAGGGCCGAGACAGGTGTGATTCTCGACCCTGTCACCGTTGCTCCGGACCAACCATTGAGAGAAGTTTTGGCGGTGATGCGCCAGAATAATATTTCTGGTGTGCCGGTTGTGCGCGGAAGCCGTCCTGTTGGCATCCTTACTTCTCGAGATATTCGATTCGAGAATAACCTCGACCAGCCGGTGAATGCCTTGATGACTCAAGATCTTGTTAGCGTCTCGCCGGAATGCGGAACAGACGAGGCCCGAGCCCTGCTTCACAAGCATCGAATTGAAAAGCTTTTGGTCGTTGATGATGGCAAATTAGTCGGCTTGATCACTATCAAAGACTTGATGCAAGCAGAGAGAAACCCTCATTCAAGTAAAGACGCTCGTGGGCGCCTTCTCGTGGGTGCCGCTGTTGGTCCTGGCAAGGATCGAGACGAGCGAGCTGCTGCCCTCGTCGAAGCCGGAGTTGATGTGATCTGCGTGGATACAGCTCATGGACATCACGTTGGTGTTTCGAATGCTGTGAAAGCATTGAGGAAGCAATTCCCTTCATTGCAGATTATTGCCGGCAACGTGGCCACAGCGGCAGCAACTCGTGAGTTAATTGAGGCAGGGGTGGATGCTGTGAAGGTTGGTATTGGCCCCGGCTCTATCTGTACAACGCGTGTTGTTGCAGGCATTGGCGTTCCGCAAATTACCGCAATTGCAGATTGTTCCGCCGAAGCGGATAAGCATGATGTCCCGATCATCGGCGATGGCGGAATTAAATATTCGGGAGATGTCGCGAAAGCAATCGCGGCGGGTGCTAGTTGCGTGATGATGGGCTCAATGTTCGCGGGAACAGACGAGGCTCCTGGTGAAATTGTCTTGTATCAAGGGCGAAGCTACAAAGCTTATCGAGGTATGGGGTCGATTGGTGCCATGCGCAAGGGAAGTAAAGATCGCTACGGTCAGGCTGGTACAGCTGACGAAAAATTAGTTCCTGAAGGAATTGAGGGTCGCGTCCCTCATCGTGGTCCAGTTGGTAAGATCATCTCTCAGACCATCGGCGGCTTACGAGCCTCAATGGGATATACCGGTTCGCCAACAATTGAGGCGATGCGAAAGAATGCTGAATTCATTCGTATGTCAGGGAACGGACTTCGCGAGAGCCATGTTCATGATGTCATTATTACAGAAGAAGCACCGAACTATCACGGTTAGTCAGAAAGCTTTTCTTGCTTTGATTAGCCTTTAATTATCGAGCCTTTTCAAAGAAGATTAGTTTTGCTCATGACAATGATGGAGTTTTGCTCATGACAATGATGGAAGAGCCCTTCGGTTGAGTGACGGCCGAGGGGTTTTTCGCATTCGGTCTGGGCGGTTTTTGGGGAGAGATTTTGGCCTGAGAAGCAGGGCTTGCGGATGGGCCGGCCAGTCGGTTTTGGTGCAGATTTGAACAGAAGACCGGAATCTCGGTTTGTAAAGAGTCTTTTCTTTTTACGCACAGTGAAAGAGTGTTGGAGTGCGGTTTTCGTTTAGATAAGAAGAGGCTTTTCCCATGTTTCTCGTGCGAAGAGTGTTTTCCAGCTTTGTGCAAAAAGACGAAAAGATCCCGAAATAATTGGTCAAATTGCAAGTTTATGCGATGGTAACCGCTGGTTTGGCTGGGAACGAATTCAGAAATTTGATTCATCAGACCTCGCATTCAATGCAGTTCACGTTGAATGCGGCTGGTTTGCATCAGGGGTATCTGTCCTCTGACATTGAGCGCGCTCAACCCACAGCCTGCCACAAATTAGACGCCCGACTGGGCCTGAATGCCAGTTATTCGGCCCAGGTGCTCATAATTCTGTTAGCTTTCCTCCTAGATTCTTTGGACAGGCACTGCAAACGGCGCGTGATGTGTCGGGAGGAATTGCAGAACTGTCCGCTGGTCGCCTTAACTCAGCTTGCCGCCTTATCCTAGCTTGCCGCCTTATCCTAGCTTGCCGCCCTATCTCAGCTTTTCGTTTTAAACGATGCCTCGGCTCTTCGACCCTGATGACTATGATCCTATCTAAAAAAAGTACGCTCCTTACTTCGTCTCTTCGGTTGCTTGTGATTGCTGCGGTGTCGACGCTGAGTGCCTGTAGCGCAGAGGACGACTACTTAGATAATTTTCGCTCAACGCGAAGTGCCGGCGGGCTTCCTCGTCAAGACAGCTGTGAGGCTGGGGAAGCAACTCAATGCTCGGTGACGGTGAGCCAGGCCAATGGTATTCTCTCTTGCTACTACGGCACCAAAACCTGCGTCAGCGAGAATCAATGGGGGGCGTGCGAGAATGGTCGACTGACTCAGCAGATCGACCCGACTTTCTATACCAAAGACGGCAAACGTCGGAGCGACTTCTCTTCCAAGGGAGCTCAAGCTCTCTCGTCCGTCACGGATTGTGATGCCCTGAACCCTTGCGATCCCAATTGTCAATATTGGGCAGAAGATCCCGAGGATATCAGCAACGACACGACGAGCATCCCCGGAGGTACACCACCTGGTCCCCTGGAAGATTGGAGCACAACAACTGACCTTTGCGAGCACGAGCTTTGCGAAGTAGATACGCCGGCTCTGCCCCGAACTTGTCACCCCTGTGTTGCCGCCGTCTGCGACTCTGGTGAACCTGGTTTGGCTGATTGTTGTGACGGTACAGAACCAGATTCATGGGGTTCAGAATGCGTTGATGCGGTCTATTTTTACTGCAACGACAATCCGCCACCCCAGATGCCGCAGCTGTGTGGTTTTTCAGTCCTTGCAGACGAAACCATAAATATCGGAAACGCCACAAATTACCCCGGCGCGATTGGCGCGCGACAAGGCGTTTACCTGAATGCTAACGTGACTTCTGGCGTGCTGATCTCCGAAGCCAATTTGAATCTCACGAACGCCAGTAGTTTCGGGTTGGTCTACACCACCGGTACAGTCACCACAGACGCTGGCTTGACGGTCTCACAAATTGTGGCCGAAGACGGCGTGACCATGGGCAATAACGCCCGAGTTGGTGTCAATGGTGTCTACACCCACGGCGACTTTGTTTCACCCAATGCAGGTTGGGCCGTGAATGGCCCTGTGACAGCCTTGGGTAATTGTAATGTGACCAATGGAAGTCGCATCGATGGCCAAATCAATTGTGGTGGCAATCTCACGATTAACTCGAGCAACTTCACACCTGGCTTGACTCATTACGTCGGAGGCAATGTACAGCTCCAAAGCCAGAGTCGACCGCCGATGAATCTGCACGTCGGCGGTAACTTTAGCTGGAACGCCTCAAATAGTCAGCTCTTAGGTAACCTGTGGTTGGGGAATAATATTACCTTCGGGAACCAGAACAACCGCATCGAAGGAAATCTTTTCGCCGGGAATCGTGCACTTTGCAATCACGCTGGTGGAACAGGCGTGACTGGCGATGCATTTTTGGGGGGGACTGTTGGTGGTTCTGTGGTTTGCCCGACCTGGGGTTCCTTGAATCAGAATCAGAGTCCACCGGCTCTGCAAGCGCCGATTCCTCCCTCTATCGGCGCGTTTCCCGTTCCGCCGGTGTCCTTGCCTTCGGTCGATGCTTTCCGACGCGATACTTCCTCTGTCTGTGCGCTGGCGGCTAGCAGACCAGATCCATCGACTGGTCGGGCGAGTCATACCATCTACCCCGGCGTCTACGGTGATTACACGCTCGGCTGGAACCAGGAGTTGACTCTTGGTGCTCCAGGTTCTTACGTATTCAATTCATTTTTTGACCGCGGCGCAGCTTCGGGTCGAAATCTCAGATTCGTCGGCGACGGGCCTTGGGATATTACTGTTTGCGGAAAATTTCACCTTCAAAACGGCGCAAAGATGCTGGATGACGCGACTGGCGCTCAAGTCGAGGGCAAGAAAGTCACCATCTACAGTGCGGCGGTTCGCTCTGGTGGCTGCGCGCCGAATGGCGGAGCGAATTGCTGCATTCAATCGGATAACGCTACGCAGCTCTCCGGGCTCTTAATTGCACCTGATTGTGATATCAGCATCGGCAACGGAACGAGAGCTCAGGTGTTGGCTTGGGCGAATAATGTTTATACGGCGGCCGCCGTGGATATCCCGCCGATTGTC
>JAKVCH010000159.1 GCA_022447485.1 Polyangiaceae bacterium
AAGTCGATACCCAGTCCGGCAAGGATAATCAGACCGGCCGCACTAATCACGTTCAATTCAGGGCTGAAGATCGCCATCAATCCCAGCGCCCAGATACTCCCTAAGGTCTGGGGTAGGAGTAGTAAGATCAATGCACGAAAACGCCGAAACTGAATCACTAAGACCAACACCACCAAGGCGATGCCGATACCAAAAGTGCGTTTCAAGTCGTCCATGACTTGGTCACGCATCTTCGGCAAGTTGCGATAGATACCAGTTGCCGCAATCTTGACATCATCTGGCGCATTATCGGGCAGCTTGCTTTGCATCAGAGCCTCGGCCCGCTCCACCATTTGCCGGGAAAACTCCAGGTCTGCAGGCTCCTGGCTGAGGGTGGCTTCAATCACGCATGTCTTGCCGTCCTCACTGCAGAGCTCTCCTGCCACCCAACCTTTGGGATGCTGAATCTCTTTTTTCTCTTTTCCTTTTTCGTCGGGTAGATCGCCGGCTGCGCCTTCTAGGCCTGATTTTCCAAAGATCGACGCTAAAGACTTCATCTCTGGCTTTTCGGCGAAGGAATCACGGAGAGCCTGAAAATCTGGTTCAGAAACTTCATCGTCTTCTTCGAGGAGTACGCAGCCCGGCATTTTCGCGCACTTCTTATGCTCCACATAACCCTCCACCTCGTCGGCGAAGTTTTCCAAAGTTTCAGTATCTAAATAGAGCAGGCGACGCTTTAAGAAGAAATCAGGATCGCGAGCACGAATCGCCGCCACAGTCTCCGGCCACTTCTGCACCTCGGGAAATGACTCAGCAATCACCTGGCGATTCACATCAGGATCCGAAGAAGTAATCACCATATAAAAGCGAGAGATGCCGGCAAAGCGCTTGGTGGCCTCAGTATTTGCCACCTGAGTGGGAGTGCCTAGGGGCAAGAGAGCATCAATACGCGTATCGAGACTTAAGCCCCGCATGCCCAGCCCAAAGCCCAGTGTGACCAGAGCGAGCACACCGAGCACAAGCCAAGGGGCCTTCAGACAAAAAGAAACATAGGCGAGGGCGACGCGAACACTACGATGAGGTGAGGATGACTGATTCATGGGCATTCGAAAGGCCGGAAGGAACCTCTCTCCGCCGCGAGATATCACATGGAATCAACAAAAAGTCCCGCTCAGAGCAGATTTCTAGGGAATTTCCCGGACGGAAAAGCCTCCCTGCCGGACCTAGGCCTGGAAAAGAGCAGCCAGCTTCTTCGAGTCCCAAAAATTTGTCCCAAAGAGTCCTTGTCGAGCATCATGGGTCATGGCCTTGCAAGCTCGTATTCTCCTGCTCCTCGGGTCTTTCCTCATCTGCACGGCCTGTGCTCATCCAGCCGAAAGAGCCCTCGAAGGCGAATGGTGGGGCACGTCGGTAGAAAATTTCGATGACGCGATGATTGCGTCTGCAACGGGTTGGGCTCGGGGAACCCGACTGGCTTTCCGAGACCATAAGTTAATCGTCTCCCTGCCATCCGAAAAATCACGCCAAGGCACATTTCGACTCACAGCCATCGAAGACCGCGAAGTCCAACTGGCGGTACTCGATGCCGAGGGCGTTGAATCAGAGCTCAGAGTGATCGTCGACGATGAAGACACAATTCGCTGGGTTCTGGGGGACGGACGCACCATGGTGCTCCATAAACACTGACGCAGAGCAGCCTCGCCCAAAGGCACAGCCTTCTCTCGGTTTTCGCCTGCTCTCTATCAGTCATCCGGGTGAGGGTTTTCATTTCCAGCAAAGAAAAGTCGAGAAATCGTTTTCCTTGAGCGCCTCCGAAAACATGACATGCTTTGTCTAGGTGACTGACCCTCATGCCCACGTACCTCGAATTGTCGATAGCGACCCGCCTGAGTTGGTCGTTTACGATCGCGAGCAGCCCTGTCCCTACTTAAAAGACCGCTCGTCGCGTTTACCACTCCGCTTGCCATCTCGACCTCTGACTCGCCCTGAGCTCGAAGAAAGACTCCAAGCCGGCGACCGCCGCCAGGGCTACGTGCTGTACCGACCGGCCTGCAATGAGTGTCGGCAATGCGAAGCTATTCGCCTACCAGTCCAAGAATACCGCCTCTCCAAAACCCAAGCCCGTATCCTCAGGCGAGCAGAAAAGGAGTTAGAGATTCGCATCGCTGCACCCTCTGTGGATGAGCGAAGAGTCGAGCTCTACAACCGCCATAAAAGCGAGCGAGGTCTCGGCGACGAGCAACCAGAAATTGACGCCGAAGGCTACCGAGCCTTCCTCGTCGCCTCCAGTTGCGACACATTTGAACTCTCTTTCTGGAAAGACAATGAGTTAATTGGAGTTGCCATCTGCGATCGCTCCAGCGAGTCCCTATCAGCAGTCTACTGCTGCTATGACCCTCAATATAGCAAATACAGTCTCGGTACCATCTCCATCTTGCATCAGTTATCACTCTGTAAGAAATGGTCTCTCGATTGGCTCTACCTTGGACTCTATATCTCCGGATGCCAAGCGATGGAGTACAAGGCTCGTTACCTACCTCACCAAAGGCTGATTAACGACGACTGGGTCACTTTTGAGAGGTAGGTCGGAAATCATCATCTCGAGCAACGAGCCAAGGGGAAGGTGCCCGAGCAGAAGCTATTGCAAGAATTACTCCGGCGTCGCCACCTCGACGACTTCGCCGAGCTGCTGAAGGGCTGAATTCAAAGAATCTCGAGCACCCTGAATGATTGCCGAATTCGCCGTGTTTTTTTCCAGCGATTGACGCAACTTTTCAGCCTCAGCCTGCAAGGAATCTTGAGAAGCTCCCAACTCAACTCGAATACTAGCAAGTTCAGCTTCTAATTGAGTCATACGACCCTCTCGTTCGTCGAGGGAGGCTTGCTTGGCGTCTCGCTCTTGGGTCATCGCGGCTAATTGGGCTTCTAGTTGTGCAACAACTTCTTCCTTTTCTTTCTCAAGAGCATCTTTCTGCTCCTGAAGGGCGCCGAAGCGCGAATCAAATTCGCTCTTCTGATCGGCTAGAGCTGCCGTTCTTTCGTCCCCAAGCTCTTTCTCCCGCCCCTGAAGCGCCTGAGCAGCCGCTTCGCTGGCTTCTTCTGTTGCTTGCTGATGATCCGCACGCAGCTTCCTCATCGACTCCTCATTGGCTCGATGCAATGAAGCCAGTTTGGAATCTTGCTCAGCCCGCAACTCATCACGACAGGCGGAAACCGCCATTTCTTTCTCTGATAGAGCTTGCGTCGCTGCCTCTGCAAGAGCGTTTTCCTTCTCCACGGAAGCTTCGCTTGCAGCTTGGGCGCGAGCAGCTTCTACAGCCTCATTTTGGTCTTGCTCGGCCTGACGCTGAGCAGCTTCTAACGCCTCGCGCTGCTCAACTTTTAAGCTGGCTTCTTGTGCATCACGTTGGGTCAGCTGATTTTCATGGGCCTCCTTTAGATCCTTGATTTCTGCCAAGCGCAGCTCCAACTCCTCGGCTTGACGCTCGGTCTTTTGGCGGAAGTCGTCGGCCCTTTTGCTGGCCTGAGCCTTATCGTCTGTCAGCGCTTCACGAGTCTTCAGAAGCTCAGCATTTTCTTTTTCCAGGCCTCGCAATTTATCTTGGACATCAGCCTGCTCGCGCTCCAAACGGAGACAACTCTCATTCTGTTGGAGCAAGTCTTTTTGAGAAGCATTGAGCTGCTCACGCACCTCCAAAATTTCCTTATCTTTCTTATTCAGCTGCTCCCGCAAATCGAGAAACTCTCGCGCGGATCCAGCGCTCGCGTTGGACTCCACTTGGGTCTTCAGCGCCTCAATTTCATTCTTTTGAGCAACGAGCTCATCGTTCTTGGATTTCAGCTCGGCCGCACCAGTCTCCAGCTCAGCTTTAATGACACCCAGCTCCCGCTCTCGTTCTTGGGAGAGCCCCTTGCTTTCTTCGAAAGACTCTTCCAACTCTTCAATTCGCAGAGCTTGCTCATCGATTGTTTTTTGTAGCTCGAGGCGAACAGCTTCTTGAACTCCGCCATTCTCGGCAGGACTCTTGCTAGCGTCGCCAACACCCTGGGACTCAGTCACAAGCGAGTCGTCGCCAGAAAGAGCAGCTTCATCCACCAGCGCAGCACTCGGCTCCTCAGTATCTTCAACTGACTCGACGATATCGATGTCTAAATCGTCGATGGATTCAAAGCTTTCTCGACTGGGCGAATTCACCTCTTCGACGCTCTGGACCCCAGGGTCTTCGACCAATTGCTCGAAAGGTTCGACAGCTGCTGGCATCTGCTCGGAGAAGACTCCAGCGCTCTCATTCCCTTCGTCCCGGTCGGTCGCAACGGGATCGGCTGAATTGGCAGCGGCTTCTGGGGAGTCCTCGGCACTATCAACAACCTGCGCCTCCGATGATGGCTCAGCTAAGAGCTGACCAAAAGCAGCATCGGTAATCTCCGCAATCTCATCATCGGAAGAAGCGCCATCATCTTCTTCACTTTCTACCTCAAACTCTTCTTCAAATTCAATTTCGTCGAGGTCATCGATTTCATCAAATTCGTCGTTATCGAGCTCGCCTCCTCCGGCAAAACTCACGAGCCTTTCCATACGCAAGATCAGCTCATCTGCAGCCACGGGCTTTTTAATATAATCTTGAGCAGCGGCTTTCTTGAGCCGACGGTGCTGCTCAAAGGTCTCCTCTGTCGCCTGACTACTCAAAAGAATCACCGGAATCGGCGCTAGCTCAGGATTCTTTTTCAGCTTCTTACAAATCGAATAACCATTTCCCGACTCTAGCTCTACGGTCAGTAAAATCAGATCAGGGTGCTCTTGTTGAGCGGCGGTCAAACCTTCTTCGCCATCGGCGATCACCTTCGACTCACAGCCTTTCGACGCAAGGGCTTGAGCAATAGAGTCGGCGAAAGAGAGATCACTCTCGATGATAAGAACCTTGGTCATTGGATACCTTCTGAAAACAATGCAGCGAGCCCCAGAATTTTCGGAGCAAGCCAGATGACGGCTCTCAAAGAGAGAGCCCCCAAATTCCGGAAGGGCACGATAGCGACCAGCGAGCATTCTGTGAAGAATGACTCGACGATCTCTTCACTTAGTCGAAGAAATTAATCAGAGTTCAGTCCTTGCTATTTCGATAAGCGACTTGCTTTTTCGTCATGACCGCCCACGCCAAATCGTCCAGCTAAGACGCGCAAAACACTGCGAAACGAAAGCTTTCGCCAAAGCACCCCGACCAAAAGGTGATAAATTTCATCGGCTGCCTCATTGGCCACTCGCTCGTCACTTTCATTCGCAAGCGCCTCGGCTAACTCACCTGCTTCTTCGCAAACCTTTTCACCGATTTTCTTCGCTCCGCCATCAAAAAGAGAGCGAGTGTAGCTTTTTTCCCCGGTGCTTGCGCGCCGCCCCTCCAATTCTCTTTCCAATACAGAGAAGAATGGCAGGGCGAGGGAATTCTCTTTCACGCGAACATCATCTAAGTTTTCGCCCTCTTGTAAGTCGGGGATCAGCTCGTGGAGAAAACAATTTTCGGCGCCGGTATGACACGAGGGTCCCCGAGGCTCGGCTAAAACTAAGATAGTATCAGCATCACAATCGGCAAAGACCTGGTGGACCTCAAGAAAATGGCCGCTCGTCTCTCCCTTGACCCACGAGCTCTGTCGCGAGCGACTAAAGAAGGTAGCTTTTCGCGTCTTGAGCGTCTGCTCCAACGCCTCACGATTCATCCAAGCCATCATTCTCACTTCACCGGTTAAGTGGTCTTGCACCACCGCTGGAATGAGGCCTTGGTCGTTGTATTTCAGGGAATTGATAGAAAAGGTCATGAGCTTTGGCGTCCTCATAGCACGCCAAAGCGAAGATGAACTTATTGAATCAAAACTCGCTTACGAACGGTCACGAATTCGCCGGTAAACGCCGGTACTCGAATAGCGCGAAAGCGGGAAGCGATGCAGCCCCCGGTAGGAGTACCAGCAAAAGGCTTTCCAGAGACCGTGGCACTCGTGACACGCCCCGAGGGTGAGAAAACAACAACAACTTGGGCCATCCCGCTCGGGTCACCGGGACGACGACAAGAACCGGCATGAGAAGTCGCGCTCACCAACGCTACTTTCGCGGCGCTTTTGTTAAAGCCAGGCACTTTCTCTTCGATTGGCTCTTCGTCCCTCGTAATGGATCCGGCCGGCGCTGAGCGGACGGCTGGTCCTGCGCCAGTGGCGGGACGTTGAGCTTTGGCTCGCGGCGCAGCGGCAACCGCTTTGGAGCTGCTTGAAGACGAAGTCTTGCTTTCCTCGCTTGGCTGCCACTCTTGAAACTCCATCATTACAGGTGGATTGGCCTGCTGCTGCTCGACCCAGGCCAAGCGCGACTCCAACAAGGCAGTATCGCCAGCTTGACTTAAATCAACCGGCTCTGGCTGGGCGAGGGCACGCCATTCACGCCAATTTTGACCTTCTTGATTCCAAGCGGCTCCGCCGACGACACCGACAAGGAAAATCGTGCTGGCAAAAGCTACGGCCAACCACTGCCAACCTCGCGTACGCCGACGGGGCACCGGTGCTAGGAGGGAGTCTCTGATGTCGACAACCTGGGCATCCGTGCTGAGCTGCTCGGTGCTATCAAAACTAGGTAAGTCGGTCACCGCAGCCCCTTCTTCTGCAGCAGGGGTCGGAGACCGCGAGCGAAGCCTCTCTTCTAATTCCCAGGGTCGAGGAGGCGCTGGTGGTAGAATACTTTGCCCGCTTCCCCTCGACTTTTGTTCATCTCCGGAAAAGGTCACCGGCGAAAGAGAATGACCATCATCATCCACTTGCAGCGCTTG
>JAKVCH010000016.1 GCA_022447485.1 Polyangiaceae bacterium
TCGATGTTTTTCAGACACAAATTGATCTGAAAAAGCAAGGAAAGATCGAAGACAAGCTCTTTGCGGAAACGCGATTGCGGCGTGGTGCCTACGGGCAGCGTTACGATAATGGTCAGCGTCACGATGGGGAGAAGACTCGAGAGTTAGCATTCCCGAGCGATGGGCTGACGAAAGGTCCTGACACAGTCTGGGATGCTCCGGGCATGATGCGCATCAAGATTCCGTACGGTCAGCTGAGCGCCGAACAATTAGAGGTGCATTGCGATCTTGCTGAAGAATATTCGGATCAGATTCTTCATGTCACCACGCGTCAGGATATTCAACTTCACTTTATTCATATCGACGACACCCCGGACTTGATGCGTCGCTTGGCAGCTGTCGATATTACGACCCGCGAAGCCTGTGGTAACGCCGTGCGAAATATCACAGCCTGCCAGTACTCCGGTGTCTGCCAGGACGAGACATTTGACGTCACTCCCTATGCTCAAGCAATCATGGAGTTCCTCCTGGGCCATGACGATACAATGGACTTCGGACGAAAGTTCAAGATTGCTTTCAGTGGTTGTGAAGATAAGCCCTGCGGCCTGACGACTTTCCACGATATGGGTGCGCTCGCGCGGGTCAAAGATGGTCGTCGCGGTTTCAAGGTCGTGGTGGGAGGCGGTCTTGGCGCCGTTCCTTATAAGGCCTGGACTTATAGCGAATTCGTACCCGAAGAAGAGCTTTTCCCACTTTCTCAGGCAATCTGCCGTGTCTTCGGACAACTGGGCGAGAAGCAAAATCGCAGTCGAGCTCGCATTAAGTTTTTGATTAAAAAGTTAGGCATTGAGGAGTTTACCCGCCTCGTGGAAGCCGAGCGAAAGAATCTTCGTCATGACCCTCGCTGGACTGAGTTCTTGGCAGATCTCAACAAGCTCGATGATAAGCCCGGTAAGCCTGGCTCTGAGTTGCCGAAGGAACTGCCAGCTGGTTATGCTGCTTGGGCAGAATACAATGTTCGTAGCCAGAAGCAGTTGGGCTATGGCGTAGTGCTGGTGAAATTGCCCTTGGGCGACTTCACACCACTGCAGGGGCGTATCTTGGCCGATATTAGCCGAGACTACGGTGCGAATGCTGTGCGTCTCACTGCAGACCAAAACTTAGTGATTCGTTGGATCCCTCAGGGCGACTTGCCCGCCGTATTTAAAAAGCTTGTTGACGCTGGCTTGGCGGAGGCTGGGGCGGAAACAATCACGGATATTACTTCGTGCCCGGGTACGGACACCTGCAAGCTGGGCATTTCTGCGTCACGCGGTTTGGCTGGCCAGTTGCGCCGACACCTCTCAGTCGTGAGTGAGCGCGAAAAAGCTGTGGAGGATCTCCACATTAAATGCTCGGGCTGTTTCAACAGCTGCGGACAACATCATGTCGCCGATATTGGCTTTCTAGGAGTCAGTCGAAATATCGGTGGGCGAAAGGTGCCTCACTTCCAGTTGGTTGTTGGAGGAGAGGGGACGAAAAATGCCGGTGAATATGGACTGGCCAACGGAGCCATTCCAACGAAGAGCGTCCCCCAAGCTCTTGATGTGCTGACGGCGGCTTATGCCGAGGGCAGGCAAGAAGGTGAAAAGTTTCGGGAGTGGATCGAGCGTTTTGGCAAACGAGAGGTCAAGAAGCTCTTCAGCGATTTGGTGAAAGTCCCGAGCTATGAGGATGATCCCAGCTATTATGCTGACTGGGGCGACCCCCGAGAATATACGATTGGTGATATCGGGGTTGGCGAATGCGCTGGCGAGGTTGTCAGCTTTGTCGAAATCGGTCTTGCTGATGCGGAAAGAGAGCATTTTGAGGCTCAATTGGCTCTTGATGATGGCGATGGCAAGAAAGCCGGAGAATTGGCCTACAAGTCAATGCTGAAGGCAGCTCGCGCCCTAACCCGTGAGCTCAATCCCAATGTGAATGGACAACCCGATGAAGTCGTTGTGGAGTTCAAGAAGCATCTCGTCGATTCAAAGATATTTTTAGACAAGTTTGCGGGTGCAAAATTCGCAAACTATCTTTTCCGTCTCCACGATGAAGGACTAGGTGATATTTCGCTCGAGAACTCTCGTGAACTAATTGAAGAAGCCCAGCTCTTTATTGAGGCATCCCATAGTTGTCATCAACGGATGTTGGCTGAAGCTTCGGCCGCTGAGTGAAAGCCAGCGAGGAAAAAAAATGAGCGTTCAAAAATTACAAGTGAAAATCTTCGCAACTCAAGATCTTGAGAAGTCTTTGGAGAGCTATATTCCCGTTTTTCATCGCCTGATCCGCGAGGATGTTGTCGATGAAATGATGATGGATGTGGCTGACTACACCCATGTTCCGCGGAGCGTTGGCGTGATTCTTGTGGGACATGCTGCTGATATCGCGATCGATCAAGGCGAAGATCGTCCTGGTTTGCTTTATTCGCGTAAGCGCGAAGTCCCTCATGATCAGCCCATCATTCCCGACACCCTGCGACGGGCCTTGAGTCTGGCTCAACTACTTGATGGAGATAAAGAGGTCGAGGGGCCGAAGAATTTCAAGACAGAAGAAATACTCTTCCGTTTTCCCGATCGCCTGCACGTGCAGAACGACGAAGCCGGCTTTGAGGCTGTTCGTTCGGAGATCGAGAACGCCCTAGCTGCTCAATTGGGCGACCAAAGCTATTCGCTGGAGCGGGAAGGTGATGCTCGTGAGCCCCTGAGCATTCGAGCGCGTCGTAATTAGATTTGCTCTCTACCGAGCATCAAATCTACCCTCAAGTTTGCGAAAGGCGGCTTGAGGGTTTTTTTTCGACTGAGACCTCGGCACGGAGCATGAACTGACTTGCCCGGGTCGAGGAAGGAAGCTCAGTTAATTTTGAAGCAACCCGAGGCAGGCTTCTGGTACGTCACCGTCACAAGAGCGCGTCAGGTAGGATTGCAGGCATTCCTCCAGTCCGGGATTCACGGCCGTATAATTTTCGCAGGGGCTCGTCGCTTGAAGCTCGGCTCGGCAGCTGTCGTAATTGAGTTCAAACCCGCAGGTGAGAGCCCACTCACAATGGGCGTCAGCGATCTCCTGGCATGCCGCAATCGGCGCTTCTCTATCCGCTAGATCTTGGGGATTACAATCGGTGGGTAAGGCGTCGCAGTCGTCTGCCTCCACAGCCGCGCGAATTTCTGCCTCGCAACGTGCATAAGGAGCGTCGTCTTTGCAGATCAGGTAGCCAATTTGATCTTCGCATTCCTGGCGGGCGCTAAAGGCAGAGCAGGTAACGACAGCGTCGCAATAGGCGAGTTTCCAGCCGTTGCAGGTTCCCACAGCGTTTTCGAAATCAGCTGGGGTATTTTCCTGGCTAGCTTGGTTTGCTGAATTGCTTGCTTCTTCTTGAGGCGGCGGAGACTGCTCGGGCGGTCCTCCGCCGAGGTCGAACGACACACAGCCCCATTGACCGGCCAAGTAGAGAAGGAGGAGAGTCCGTGAGATGCTTGAGATGCGCCTCCCTCGGGCAGAGAGAGGAAATTTTGGCGTGAAACTGAGTGGGGGAAGCGGCACATTTTCCTCTTAATCCAAGAGAGCGGGGGCGGCCAACTTCTATAGGTCGAATTGCTCGAGGACTGCTGAGGCGGCCAACTTCTTTCCATCGAAGCGGCCGATGGGCAGTATTTCTGCTGGATTGGTCCAGAAAGCAGACTGGAGACGGAGGAAAATGCAGAGAATTGGCGGTTTGCGTCGTCTATGTAATAAGAACAGGGAAACTGGGCACGGACGAAGCGAGAAAAGAATGGCGAGGCAGCAAACACTGGCAATGATTAAGCCTGATATTCTTCAATCGAAGAGGCAGGGAGCTTTGCTTCAGAGAATTTTGGATGAAGGCTTCGAGGTGTTGGCCATGAAGCAATTACATCTGAGTCAGGAGCAGGCGAGTGGCTTTTACGCCGAGCATCAAGGAAAGCCGTTTTTCGAAAATCTTTGTCGCTTTATGACGAGTGGGCCATTGATTGTGCTGGCCTTGGAGCGCGAAGACGCCGTTCGTCAATGGCGGGAGGTTCTAGGAAAGACCGATCCCCAAGAGGCTGCTCCAGGAACCATCCGCCAGCTTTTTGGATCAACTGTGACTATCAACGCTGCTCACGGATCTGATTCAGTTGAAAATGGTCAACGCGAGTGCCATTATTTCTTCTCGGACCTTGAGTTACGCTGAATCGAAGCTTGATCTCGCGGTAGGTGAGTTAAGAGAGTGTGTCGCCCACGTCTTGAACCTGGGGCAGGTGTTGCGCTCGATGCACGCATCCTCTGCGACAGCAGATGAGATGCTGGACGATGTGCGCGCGGCGCTGATTACCTTCGAGAAAAATTTACAAAGGCTGTGTGACGAGACTTCTTGGCTGGAGCCAGCGAGTGGGGGGCCCTTGCTTCTCGAGCGGGCAGAGGAGTTTTGTCGAGTGCTCAAAACAGCCGTAGAGGTTTCCCCTCGTCCTCTGAAAGCGAGGGGGCGTCTTTCATTGTTACATCAGTTTATGTCGCAGAGCGTGCCTTTGCGCATGCTGCTTGTTCAGGTGGAATATCTGGCGGCAGCACAGGCGGAACGAGCGTTGAGGCTGCCTCTGATTGAGTTGCTTTCTTCACGACGGGCCGATGAAGCTGATTGGCCGCAATCTGCGGTGCCAGTGGTGGTCTCTGGGCAGCCGAGAGACGTATTTCTGCCGGTTCGGCTCACCCATCGCGGGTTCTCTCTTTGGTTCGCTCACTGGTCGAAACGCCCGAAAGGTTTAAGTCTGAGTTTTGAAATGAGAGCGGAAGGTAGCGTTGCTCGCGTGCGGCCGGGTTTGCTAGGAGAAGCCACTGAGCTGATTCATCTCACCAAATTTCCTCGGGCTTTACCTGCTCCGGTTGTGGTGGAAGCCGGCTTACGACCTTTCGGCGTCGAGTTTTTACGAAATGGCGAAGAGCTCGTCATTCCTTGTCTTGCTCCCGCGAAAGCTGACAGCTAAACGAGCGCCATGAGTGCTGAACTTCAGGGGCTTGTTGAAGCCGTTTACGAAAATCGCGAGCTGTTAAAAGAACAGAAATATAAAGATGCCGTGTTGGCCACGGTGGCTGGTCTCGACGCAGGTACTCTGCGTGTTGCCACCCAGAATGGCGTGGGTGATTGGACGACCCATGCTTGGATCAAGCAAGCGGTCTTGCTTTTTTTCGGCGTCCAAAACATGGAGAAAATCGAGGTGGGGCCTTTTGAGTTCTTCGACAAGGTTCCTTTGAAGAAGAACCTCGACGAGCAAGGCGTGCGCGTCGTCCCACCGGGTACAGTTCGCTATGGCTCTCACCTGGAACCGAGCTGCGTCGTCATGCCCGGCTACGTCAACATTGGAGCCTATGTCGGCGCTGGAACCATGGTAGATACTTGGGCCACGGTTGGCTCTTGCGCTCAAATTGGCAAGAACTGCCACCTCTCCGGAGGAGTGGGTATCGGTGGGGTTTTGGAGCCACCGGGAGCCCAGCCCGTGATTGTTGAAGATGGCTGCTTCATTGGCTCACGCGCGATTGTTGTTGAGGGAATGATCGTCGAACAGGAAGCTGTGATTGGGGCAGGCGTTACCCTGACTGCGTCGACGGCAATTCTCGATGTCACCGGCAATGAAGTGAAAGAGTATCGGGGGCGTGTTCCAGCTCGGAGCGTTGTGATTCCTGGGATGCGCAACAAGACTTTCCCCGCAGGCGATTTCCAGGTTCCTTGTGCCTTGATTATTGGAGAGCGCAAAGCCAGCACAGATAAAAAGACCAGCCTGAACGAGGCATTACGCGACTTTAATGTCGCTGTATGATGCTTCATCGTGATGCCTTCAGGTTCAGGCTAATCTGGGTAGGAGCCCTGCTTTTTGGGGCCCTACCCGGCTGTGACCTGTGGTCCGAGCTCTTTACTGGACCAAGCTCTTCCTTGTCTACGGAGGCGGCTCCTCATGCGGAGAGCTTTCATTGGGAGTCTCGGCAACCGACTGGTGAGATTGCCTCGCGATTTTTTCGTCAGGGATTGTACAAAATCAGTCGAGGCTTTTCTGAAGAAACACGCGTTCTCTCCATCGACGCATCGCCTGAACTGATCGAAGTCCACACCTACGAGAGAGGTCTTGATACGACGGTTACATCTCGTCGTGTCGTCTGTGATCCGGGGGCAAAGCCAAGGGAGGGATCGAAGGGAATAACTGCTGAGGATTCAGCAGAGGGCATGGAGCCCAAGTTGGTGCTCCCTGAGGGAAGTGAAGCTCTTGCCGAGCTTCCAGGCTGTTGGCTACTGCCCACGAGTAAAGTGGCTGTCCGTGGTCCAGGCACTTTGACGGTGAATGGATTCAGCTACGACGAGCTCAACATTGCAGGAATTGCCGGCGCAATGCAGACAGCGCGCCAGGCAAGCTATCCATCCGATGCGCGGGTGACGCGCATTCTCGTGCGTCGCTTTCTTCCTCATTCGACGGGAATTCGAGCGAGAATTTTTGCGACGAGCCCTGTCTTTTCGGGCAGCATTGATACGAATTCCCAAGGGATCCCGCTGAAGTGAGAGAAGCTCGGAGAGCGGCTTCATAAGGTTCTGTTCCCCAGTTTTTACCTGGGTTATGGTGAACTCATGACAGACGCAGAGCAGGTCGCCGAGGTGCAGCAGCGACTCAACGAATTGAATTCCGCTGACCCTCATTTTCTTGAGCATGAGGGACGACAGGTACCAAAGGAATTACTTGAGGCAGAAAGGCGAGAGGCCTGGGTCCGTCGACTTGTACCAGAGCCAAGCCCTGCTTTGTTGATCGCCTCCCGAGGGCAGCATGTCGAACGCTGGAAAAGTCTTCGCAGCGACTACCCCGAAGGAAGAGTGGGGTACTTGAAGTGGCGAAAAGATCTTTCCAAGGCCCATGCTGCAACGACCATGCGGATTGCTCGTGAGGTGGGGGTAGCGGAGTCGACAGTGGAGGCGATTGGCACGATCATTCGCAAAGAAAAGCTGAAAACTAACGCTGATAGTCAAGCAATTGAGGATGCTCTTTGTTTAAGCTTTCTCGAGTTTGAATATGATGCGTTCATTGAGAAATATAACGACGAACAAGTGGTGAATATCTTGCAAAAGACCTGGGGAAAGATGAGCGAGAAGGCTCATGACTTGGCCCTGCAGCTGCACTTTGAAGGTCGAGGAAAGACTTTGATCTTACGTGCCTTGGGCATGGAAGAACCATAAGCTTTTGAGCGAGCGCCCCGAGCGCGGGAGTCATGGTGGCGGCATCTATTTCTAAAATTGTCATTTATCCAATCAAGTCTTGCGCTGGTATTGAGCTGGAAAGCGCAGAGCATGGCCCAGGAGGATTGAGATTTGATCGTCGGTGGATGCTGGTCGATTCTCACGGCGCATTTCTGTCTCAGCGCACCCATCCTCAATTCGCCGGCATTCAGACCATGCTTTTTGACCGGGAGCGGCGCCCTTGGAATGCATCGTCGGAGACTCCAGTTCATTTTCTTGGTGTTTTCATGAGCAGTGATGGGTCGCTCTCATCCCCCGAGCTACTTTCTGTTGAGCTATTGGAGAAAGCTGGCGGCTTACTTCTACCCCTCGAGGTGAAGGATGGCCCCTCATGCCAAGTCGAGGTCTGGAACGATCAAGTTCGGGCCTTGGAGTATTCTCCCGGTAGCGATTGGTTTCGCGCTCATTTCGATCAGGACCTACGACTTGTCTATCTGCCTGAAAAAGAACTGCGTCAGGTCAATCCGCATCGCTCGCGACCAGGCGACCGAGTGGGTTTTGCCGATGGCTATCCGCTCCTTTTGGTCAATGGGGCATCCCTTGATTCGTTGAATTCAATGATTGCCGGCGGGGTCGATGCGGCGCAGAGGTCGAAGATATCTCCTCTGAGCTGGGAGAGGTTTCGCCCCAATTTGATTCTCGAAGGTCTTCCTGCCTGGGATGAGGAGACTTGGAGAGAAATTAAGATTGCGGAGTTCATGGCGGATGTACCAAAACTCTGTGAGCGATGCGTCGTGACGACAATCGATCCGACCTCTCGACAGAAAGGGCCCGAGCCTCTGAAAACCTTGGCGCGAGAGAAAAAGTGGCAAGGTGCACTTTGGTTTGGAGCCAACCTCATTTTGAGGGGAGATGGCGTTATTTCTCTAGGAAGTCCCGTCGAGGTGATCCGTCGCCGTCCTCATCCAGCGTTGGCTGCGCGTCCTTAAAATCGCAATCATCCATATGATCATTGACGAGTCCCATCGCTTGCATAAATGCATAACAGGTAGTTGGTCCAACAAATTGAAAGCCACGTGCTTTTAAGTCTTTTGCGAGAGCTGTTGAGGTTGGAGTGTGCGGGAGTCCTTGAAGAATAGAACGGGTGATAGCCCGAGGCCTCTCCTGAGCTGGAGGGGTGAAGCTCCAGAAATAGTTTTCCAAGCTTCCGAACTCTTCCACGACTCGAATCGCCTGCGCAGCGTTATTGATCGTGGCGTTGATTTTCCCTCGATGGCGAACGATACCTGGGTTAGCCAGAAGAGCTTCGATGTCGTTTTTGCCCATGGCGGCCACTTGAGCCAAGTCAAAGTTCTGAAATGCTCGCCGGAAGTTCTCTCTCTTTTTTAAGATCGTGAGCCAGCTCAAGCCTGATTGAAAACCCTCCAAGCAGATTTTTTCAAAGAGGAGGTGGTCTTCCCTTGTTGTTCGACCCCATTCTTCGTCATGATATTTCTCGTAGAGTGGGTTGCCCGCACACCAAAAGCAGCGGCGCTTACCATCGGTGCCCTTGTAAATATTCGGCTTCTTCTCTTCCATGCTAGGCGTCTGCTCCGGGTTCCCATCCGGCAGGAGCCAATTCGAATTTTTCAAATTCGAAACCGGGACTCACGGTGCAGCCCACGAGTGTCCAAGCTCCCAGACTTCTTGCGCATTGCCAGGCCCCAGGAGCAATAATGATTTGTGGGAGCTCACCCTCAAGGAAGTTCGTGCCCAAATGCTGGGTGCGGACCTCGGTTTGCCCTTGTTGTGTTCGCAGCTCCAAGGGCGCGCCCGCATAAAAATGCCAAATTTCAGTGGCGTCGATTCGGTGCCAGGCCGATGTCTCTCCAGCGCTTAAAAGGTAGAAGATAGCCGTACCCACTTTCCGAGACGAGGGGCTCCCCGCGGGCCCGACAGATTCGTTCGCTCGCCAGGTTTCCTTGTACCAACCACCTTCGGGATGCTGGGTGAGCCCCAGCTTTTCGATGATGTCTTTGGCGCTGGTAGCAGGTGTCTGAGGCATGGGTTTAATCAGAGGGTGGTTCGAATGATGTTGCGGTTCGATTCGCGAATGCCACAAGGGAGAGCATAACGGGAACCTCGACGAGCACACCCACAACGGTGGCTAAGGCAGCTCCAGAGTGCAAGCCAAAGAGACTAATTGCAACGGCAACAGCCAATTCGAAAAAATTGGATGCGCCAATCATTGCTCCTGGTGCTGCAATGCAGTGAGGGAGATGCCAGCGTTTCATCCACCAGTAGGCGACGGCGAAGATCAGGTAGGTTTGAATCAACAAAGGAATTGCAATCAGAAGAATATCGACTGGCTTTGCGAGTACGGTCTCGGCTTGAAAAGCAAAGAGCAAGACGACGGTCCCGATTAAACCAAAAATGGAGAGGGGCTTTGTTCTCTTACTGAGTTGGGCGATCTGCTGCGGGTCTTTGAGCAACTGACGGGTGAGCCAGCCTGCGAAAAGCGGAAGGACGACGAAGAGCAAGACGGAGGTGATGAGGGTGCCCCAAGGCACGACCACATCCGTGACTCCGAGGAGGAGCGCAGAAATAGGAGCGAAGGCGAAGATCATGATGAGGTCATTCACCGCCACCTGCACCAAAGTGTAATTGGGGTCGCCCTTCGTGAGCTGGCTCCAGACAAAGACCATCGCTGTGCAAGGCGCGACTCCGAGGAGAATCATGCCCGAGATATATTCGTTCGCCGTTTCTGCGGGGAGCCAATCTTGAAATGCACCGCGCAGAAAGAGTAGAGCTAGAGCGGCCATGCTCAGGGGCTTCACAAGCCAGTTGATTGTCAGGGTGACGAAAAGACCCTTGGGGCGCCGGCCGACCTCCCGGATGGAGCCAAAGTCGACTCCGAGCATCATCGGATAAATCATCAGCCAAATCAGGACTGCGATGGGTAGGTTGATATGATCGACTTCCCAGTTGGCCAGGGTGGCCAGTTGGGCGGGGGCCGTTACGCCCTGCAGGAGCCCAGCAGCGATGCCGAGGGCGACCCAGATGCTCAAGTATTTTTCAAAAATTCCCATGGTTTTTACCGCGAATCAGCCTCGAAGAGCAGAAAAGCAAGCGAGGTTGTCTTGGTTTGAGAGAGAAATCTACTGCTCTTTGGGCGGAAAAAAGTCAGCAGCGTGACTTTTTGGAGTCCGTTTCGTGAAGCCTTCTCGGGGCTCGAGTCGATGTTCGTGGTTCAGAATGGGCTGAGCTGGGCGTGGAAGCGGTCAACTGCTCCTTGCCTAGAGATCTCGCCGCTACCGTGATCTGGTTGTCATTGTGCCCGCGTTGGTCTACGCGCGGGGGGCCGACTCGATTCGATTTGGAGCCTTCTTCAGCCTGTATGCCTCTCTCGTTGGCAGTAGAGCATCGAAGAACTCTCCCCCTGAGACGACGACGTTTTTCCCACCCGGTTTCGGGTATATTTCAAATTTTTCGTACCATCATGGTTCGAATTTGCGGCGAATCGTCCTTCTGGACTCAAAGCAGAAACAACTTTCACGGAGAAAGATGCACATGAAACGCAACAAGATTGGTCTCATTGGCGCAGGTAATATCGGCGGAGAGCTAGCTAACTTGGCAATGACCAAGCAGCTCGGCGATGTCGTTCTGTTCGACATTCCAGTTAAAGAGGACTTCGCCAAAGGCAAAGCTCTCGATCTCGAGCAAGCTCAAACCCAGAGCGGCTCAGACTCGAATGTGATTGGCTCTTCCAATTGGGAAGACCTCGCGGGCGCGGATGTGCTGATCATTACGGCGGGTGTGCCACGTAAGCCTGGTCAGAGCCGTGACGACCTGGTGGGTATCAATGTGCCAATTATTCGCAATGTAGCTGAGAACGCCAAGAAGTATTGCCCCAACGCATTCTCTATCATCATCTCGAACCCTCTCGACGCGATGGTTTACGAGTACCAGAAGGTCACCGGTTTCGACCCTGCGAAGGTCGCCGGCATGGCGGGCGTCCTCGATACAGCTCGTTTCACCCTTTTCCTTGCTCGGGCTGCGAACTGCAGCGTGAAAGATATTCGCGCGATGGTTCTCGGTGGCCACGGCGATGACATGGTTCCAGTTCTTTCGAATTGCACGGTTTCAGGTGTCCCGATTACCCAGTTCATTGATCAGGAAACTCTCGATGGGATTGTCGCTCGCACTCGTAAGGGCGGTGGCGAAATCGTGAAGCTGATGGGCACGAGCGCCTACTACGCGCCGGCTGCATCTGCGATTTCTATGGCAGAAGCATACCTCAACGATGAGAAGCGCCTGCTGCCTGCAGCTGCACTACTCAAGGGAGAGTATGGCTTCGACGGATTTTTCATGGGTGTTCCCACAATCATCGGTGGCGGTGGTGTTGAGAAGATCGTTGAAATCGAACTCAATGATGACGAAAAAGCAATGCTCGCCAAGAGCGCTGAAAGCGTGAAGGCCGTTGTTGACGTCGTGAATAAGACTCCTGCTTAAGTTCAGTTGAACTCAAGAAAGTAATCAAGAAATGAATATTCATGAGTATCAGGGCAAGCAGGTGCTTGCTCGCTATGGAATTGCGGTTGGTCAGGGCGAGTTCGTGACGACCGTAGACGCAGCTGAAGCTGCTGCAAAAAAGATCATTGCCGAAACTGGTAATGAGATTGTTGTTGTGAAGGCGCAGATTCACGCAGGTGGCCGCGGTAAGGGCGGCGGCGTGAAGGTCTGTAAGGGAGCCGCTGCGGCGAAAGAGGCTGCGGAAGCCATTCTGGGCATGCAGCTGGTCACCCATCAGACGGGGCCTGCCGGTCAGAAGGTGCGACGGCTCTATGTTGAGCAGGGTTCAGATATTGCTCGTGAGCTTTATGTTGGCTTGGTCGTAGATCGCGAGGCTCGTCGTGTGGCCTTGATGGCTTCGACCGAAGGCGGCATGGAGATCGAGAAAGTCGCTGAAGAGACACCGGAGAAGATCATCACGGAGAATATCGATCCTCTCCTCGGTCTTGCTCCCTTCCAGGCGCGCAAGATCGCTTACGCTCTCAAGGTCGGAGAAGGTGTCCCTGAGCCAAAGAAGACGGTTGCTCAGTTCGTCAAGACTCTGATGGCCCTCGCTGATTGCTTCGTGAAAGAAGATTGTTCTCTTTGCGAGATCAACCCTCTAGTCATCACGGGCAGTGGGGACGTGGTCGCTCTCGACGCCAAGTTCAACTTTGATTCTAATGCTGAGGCCCGGCATAAGGAATGGGCTGCTCTTCGCGACACGGACGAAGAAGATCCAGTCGAGCTTGAGGCAACAGAGGTAGGCTTAAGTTATGTCTCCCTTGACGGTAATATCGGTTGTCTCGTCAATGGTGCTGGTCTCGCGATGAGCACGATGGACATCATCAAGCACTATGGTGGTGAGCCAGCGAACTTCCTCGACGTCGGTGGCGGCGCGACGAAAGAGATGGTGACCAAAGCCTTCAAGATGATTCTCTCGTCTGACAAGGTGAAGGGCATCTTCGTGAATATCTTTGGTGGCATCATGCAGTGTGATGTTGTTGCCGAGGGCGTCGTGGCTGCAACCAAGGAGTTGGGGCTTCAAGTTCCGCTCGTTGTGCGTCTCGAAGGCACGAACGTAGAGAAGGGTAAAGAGATCCTTCGCAACTCTGGCCTTAAGATTGAACCCGCAGATTGTATGGGCGATGGCGCTCAGAAGATGGTTGCTTCTGTAAAGTAAGTCTCGGAAGTAAGTAGAGATAAGAAAATGTCAGTACTCGTAGGACCTGAAAGTAAGGTTGTCTTCCAGGGCATCACCGGTAAAGCTGGTGGATTTCATGCCGATATGTGCATGCGTTACGGAACCCATGTTGTCGCTGGTTGCACTCCCAATCGTGGTGGTGAGACGTTCGTTGGCCATGATGCCGACGGCAAAGAGATCAACGTTCCTGTTTACAATACGGTCAAAGAAGCAGTTGAGATTGCTGGTGCCAACACTAGCTGCATCTTCGTGCCACCACTTGGTGCCGCAGATGCAATTCTCGAAGCGATTGACGCTGGTTGTGAGCTGGTGATCTGCATCACCGAGGGCATTCCAGTCATGGATATGGTCAAGGTTCGTCGTCGTCTTGAGACGACTGATGCCAAGCTCATTGGACCCAACTGCCCCGGTGTCATCACCCCCGGCTCTTGTAAGATCGGTATCATGCCTGGTCATATTCATAAGCCTGGCAAGATTGGCGTTGTCTCCAAGAGCGGTACTTTGACCTACGAAGCCGTGGGTCAGCTCACTGCGCTCGGTCTCGGTCAGTCGACTTGCATTGGCATCGGTGGCGATCCCATCGCCGGACTCGATTTCATCGATTGCCTCAAACTCTTCAATGATGATCCTGATACTGAGGCCGTCATCATGATGGGTGAGATCGGCGGTAACGCCGAGATCCTCGCAGCTGAGTGGATCAAGGAGAATATGAAGAAGCCAGTTGCGGGCTTTATTGCTGGTGGAACAGCTCCAGAAGGCAAGCGGATGGGCCATGCTGGCGCTATCATCAGTGGTGGCAAGGGAACCGCAGCAGAGAAGATCGCTGCTCTCGAGGCTGCAGGCGTCAAGGTTGCACCGACTCCAGCGGAGATGGGTGTGACCCTTCAGAGCTTGCTCTGAGATTTAGAGTTGCTCTCAAGGAGACAGGCGAGGTCGAGAGACTTCGCCTGTTTTCGTTTGTGGTGTTCGGTGTGGCGGCGCCGGTCACGGTCATGGCATTGCCAGCGTGACTTCATCCTCCGGCAGCGCAATTTCCCATTATCCGCACCTGGCACGCTATTTGACTTCTGCTCTAGGTGCGAGCTGCTCTTGCCCAGAAGTACCGTCAACATCATCCTGAAGAGACACCGCTCTTCGCGCTGGTGAAGAAGCATTGGCCTAACTTTGCGGCCAATGCCGACACGTTCTACCGAGGAGGGCTCCCTGTCTATGTTCGCGATGAGTTTCGAGCTTATGAGCGTTGCGGCATTCATGCCTATGGTTTCGCGCGAGCACGTTGTCAGTCCTGCGGGCATACTATGTTGGTGGCTTTCTCTTGCAAAAAACGAGGGATTTGCCCGAGCTGCAACGCCCGCCGCATGGCGGACACCGCGGCGCGCCTGGTGGACCGGGTTCTTCCCGAGGCGCGGCTACGCCAGTGGGTGCTGTCGGTCCCCTACGAGCTGCGCATGACCCTCGCGCGACACCCCGAAGCTCTTTCTGCAGTGGGGCGCCTCTTCATCGAAGAGATCTTCCGTTGGCAGCGAGCCTTGGGTACGCGGCTGGGTCTTGCGGCTGCGCATTCGGCAGACGTGCATCTCAAAGGCGGCGCCATCTGCTTTCCCCAAAGGTTCGGCGGCAGCTTGAATCTGAACGTGCACTATCACGTCATCGTTCCTGACACTCTCTTTCATCGAGATACTGAAGGGCGCCTTCAATTCGAAGTGCTCCGCCGCCCGAGTCGTTCAGAGCTCGAAGACATCACGTACAACGTGAGCGTGCGTGCAATAAGATGGCTCGAACGAAAAGGATTCATCCAACCGGAAGAGCCGATCGAAGAGCCCTCGCTCCTGCAGATGTGCTTGCAGAGTTCGCTCGGTCTCGGCGAGCTTGCGACCCTCTCACGCAAGGGTGAACCCACACGCATCATTCATCGTGAAAACGGCTCCGTGTCACGCAAAGTGAGGGGAGGGGAGTTCAACATCCACGTCGGTGAACCCGCCTCCGGCAAAGAGGAGCGCGAACAACTCATCCGCTATTGCGCTCGTGCCCCACTGAGCCTTGAACGCCTTTCTATCAGTGAAGACGATAAGGTCGTTTACCAGCTCAAGCATCCCATCGGCGGAAAAACCCATCGGGTGATGAGCCCCGAGCAATTTCTCGCACGCCTTTGCGCCTTGATCCCTCCGCCGCGCCATCCGTTGGTTCGTTTTCACGGAGTGTTCGCGCCGGCGAGCAAATGGCGAGAAGAAGCTGTCACTTTTGCTCGGACCGACGAACCCGCCAAAAGTTCGAATAAATTTCCCCACAAAGAGTGCGCGCCAGTCGTCGAGAAGAATGTTGAGCGACCGCACCTCGACTGGGCAACGCTCCTCAAGCGCGTCTACAACATCGACGCTCTCCGCTGTGAATGCGGCGGACAAATCCGATTCGAAGAACTCATCGACGACAGCAAACGAGCCACGGCTTTTCTCGAACTCTTCGCCATCCAAAGTCCACGCGAACACTCGACGAGCACCCACGTCATTCTGTGGACCGACGCACCGAACCAAACAGCCCTCTCAGCAAAGTCCTTCAATTTCTCAGGCAGTCCTCAACCGGAACCCGAAACGGTCGACGACTTCAATCAAGGCTCCGCGCCCACAGACGACCCTGAGCCCGCTCCGCCGGATGACATCTGGTTCCAAGACGACTTCCCACAAGACTGAGACGCCCCCCTCAAAAACGAAGTCCGCCCCAAGGCGTCGACACTCCGCTCCCGAGCCCGTCAATGACCGCTCACCAGTTGGACTATTTACCCATCTCTTGTTTTCGGTCATCGATCTTCACCAACCGGGCATAAAAGACATCCTGTCAACTTTGAAAAAAGCCCCTAGAATGGCCGAGTGCGTTTGGAATTCCTAGGCTCATCTTCCCAAGCCTCTAGCACTACCTTAGACTCTTCACCAAATGTCAGCAGCGGAAGAGCTCAGAGTAGAAGAAGGCCTTGGCCTCTCCAGCTGTGCGTTTCACCTTCCGGCAAACGACAACGCTACTCCTCCCACGTCCCGCGCAGCACGAAGTGCGAGCAGGCGTGAGGGAGGAGCAAGGCTCGCGCAGCTCGAAGAGCGAGCAAGGCGCGGAGGAGGGCTGCTCCAACTTTATGCGTATGTTTCAGGCGCTGTTCTGAAGAACGTGGACCCGGTGGGGTTGGAGCAAGTCGTCACCGACGTAAGCGGTGGCGAGGAAATGACTAGAAATGAGGATGGGAGCTACACTCTTTCCGAGATCACCTTCACGGCAGAAGAGGTCGGTGACGTAGGCGGCAGCGAGGGGGCGTCAGGTGATACCGCATACGGGACCAATGACGCCGATGGTGGGATCGAGACCCCGGAAGAATATGGTGAGGGCTACGGCCCGACGGGCATGAAGTACGGTACCAGCGAGGCATCGCAGCTGCACACGCTTGAGAAGTGGCAGACGGCAACCGTGATAGTTACCGGCATCGCTGCTGCCCCCGTGCTTGTCTACTTCGTTGCTCCTGGAGCGGTTGGATCGATGGCTGCTGTGCCGATCGGCACCGAGGTCGCAGCTGAGCTTACCCTTACCGAGATGTTCGTGACAGGGTACAAGGTTGGGAGAATGGGTGCTTCAATGTCAGTAGTGTCGCAAGGTGTCTCCTCTGACGATATCGACTACAAGAACGCCGCCACTGCTGGCGGTGTCGGTTTTATCGTTGGGTTCGGTTTCGCTGCGCCGATGGGCGCCGCTCTAGCCGGCCTTGAAGCGGAAGGTGCCAATGTGGGCGCAGCAGAAATTGTTGCTGGAGCAGTGGAAAGTGTTGCGGCGGACGTATCCGAGATGGATGGGACCGGCGCAGACATGGTTTCAACAATGGTTCTTGGTGGGTCAGCCGAAGCAAAATTGGGCGAATCATGGGCCGGAAGAGCTTTGGAGCGAGCCAAGTAAGTGAAGAAGTCAGCGGTGGACATTGCAAAAGAGGGCGCCCAGAACGCCAACAACGAGGACGAATGATCTGGTTTCTCACTTACCCGCTGAGACACTCGCTTGAGTTTTTGATTCTGTATGTTTCCTTTATCTCTCTTCACGCAGGGTGGAATGCTTTCCCTGACGAATGGGCTGGGCGACAAGGCGCGCGATTCCAAGGTCAACTTGATTGCGAAGACGGAAAGGTAACCGTGGATAGCTGGCACCACCCA
>JAKVCH010000160.1 GCA_022447485.1 Polyangiaceae bacterium
TTCATCAACTGACGCTTGTATTCGTGAATACGCTTTACCTGAGAATCGAGAATAAAGTGGGGATGAAGCTCAATTCCACTTAGCTTCTGAAGGCGCTCAGCAAGACGCTCTTTATTTTCGTTCTTGATGGCTCGCCATTCGCTCTGAAACGCTCGATCTTCGGCGTACTCTTCCAGGTGACGGAGGCGTGCCGTATTGACTTCCCAGCCTGTACCAAGAACCCGATTCAGTAATTGTGATTGGGCAGGGTTACACTTCAACATCCAGCGACGTGGAGTGACGCCATTCGTTTGGTTGAGGACTTTGCCGGGGTCGAGCTCCTCAAATTCCTTGAAAAGCTTCTCCTTGAGCAACTGAGAGTGTAAGGCTGACACTCCGTTCACTTTCGAACTACCGACGACAGCCAAATGGGCCATGCGCACCTGCTTTTCGCCGCCCTCTTCGATGATGCTCAACCGAGCTTTTCTACCGTCATCGCCCGGATACTGAGCTTCTACGCGACTCAGGAACCGTGCATTGATCTCGTAGATAATCTGCAGATGACGAGGCAGTACTTTTTCGAAGAGCCAAACAGGCCAGCGCTCCAATGCCTCAGGCAAGAGAGTATGATTGGTGTAGTTGATCGAGTCAGTCGTAATCTGCCAAGCTGTCTCCCAATCAAGCTGATGGACGTCGATGAGCAGACGCATCAGATCTGCTACCGCGAGGGCTGGATGGGTATCGTTGAGCTGAAAGACGGCGCCATCTGCTAGCGTTCGGATGTCTCCAAAGGTGGCCAAGTGACGGGAGAGAGCATCTTGTAAGGTGGCCGAAACCAAGAAGTACTCTTGTTTGAGCCTCAGCTCTTTGCCGAGGGGGTGGTTATCGTTGGGGTAGAGAACCCGGGTAATATTTTCGTCGTGAGCGCGGGTCTCGACCGCTCGCGCGTAGTCACCAGCATTGAAATAGGAGATATCGAATTCATTCGGTGCCTTGGCGTTCCAAAGGCGCAGGGTGTTCACGACTTCGTTTTGGTAACCGGGTACGGGCACATCGTGGGCTACGGCGTGGACAATCTCTGCATCAACCCATTCATGAATCGCTTTGCCCGACTCGCCCGTGTATTGAATCACCCGACCGCCAAAGGAAATATCGTAAGTTCGCTCTGGCCGGGCAATCTCCCAGGCAGACCCAAACTGCAGCCACATATCAGGAGCTTCTTGTTGACGCCCAGCAACGATATCTTGACGGAAAATACCGTAGTCATAACGCAGACCATAACCAATCGCGGGAATGCCTAAAGCCGCCATGGAGTCCACGAAACAAGCTGCCAGCCGCCCTAATCCTCCGTTCCCTAGGCCAGCATCTGCCTCTTGCTCGATGACTTCATCCAAGTCGAGACCGAGTTCCTGCAAAGCCTCCTTTGCCTCCTCGTAAATGCCCAAAGCCATCAGCCCATCAGCTAAAAGCCGGCCCATGAGAAATTCGAGAGAAAGGTAATAGACCTGTTTGGTCGGATGCTTCCGCCGCTCGGCCCAGGTGCGGGTCCAGCGATCGTACATACGGTCGCGCGCCGCATGTACAAGACTCACAAAGTGGTCAAAACTGGTGGCAGCACTCGGGTGTTTACCTTGGGTATGCTGCACATGCTGAACAAAGCTCTCCACGAGAGCTGCTCGGTCAATACCTAATTCGTCGACGGGAATCGTGAAGCGGGGTGTAGTCACGGCGACAGGATACATCGAATTGCGCTCGACCCAATTAGAAAGTTTGGCTCACTTCTCTGTTGCAAAAGAAGGGATTGCATCTCCCCTCCGAAAGCGTTTCAATTCTGAACAAGAAATATGACTGATTCCTTCCCTATCTCCCGTCGCTCAGGATTCATTGGCCTCGCGGCCGCATCTCTTTCAATTGGCCAGCTCTTTCTCGGCTGCAGTGCCGCGCCAGCCGTCACTCAGGATGTAAAATCAGCCGAACCAGCAGCACCGGTAACGAAGAGCGAAGTGGAGCCCGAGGCCGTCGCCCCGAGCGCGCCACCTGAGCCGCCAGCGCCAACGCCCCCCAAGGTGCAGATCTTGGCTGATGTCGGTTTTGCAGTGCCCGAGGCCGCTCTGCACGATCAGGCCCACGACGTTTACCTGGTCAGCAATATCAACGGCGCGCCCTTAGACAAGGATGATAACGGATTCATCTCACGAATCACTCCCGAGGGCGAGATTGACCTCAAATTCATCGACGGCGCCGACGAATCAGTCGAGCTTCATGCTCCGAAAGGCTTGGCAATCATCGACGATACTCTTTACGTAGCAGATATCGACGTGGTGCGACTCTTCCAATTGGAGAGTGGCAAACCCCTAGGAACTCTCACTTTTGACAAGGCGCGCTTCCTCAACGCGCTGGCCAAGGGACCGAAAAACGAGCTCTATGTGAGCGACACGGGCATCGACTCCTCCTTTCAATCGGCCGGAGCGGAAGCGATTTACGTTGTTGAAGAGGGCAAAATCGAAAAATTGGCCAGCGGTGTCGAGCTGGCCGCGCCGAACGGTGTCCTGGCGAGTGGCGCAGGTGTTTGGGTGGTGACCTTTGGCGCAGACCAGCTCTATGAGATCACGGCCAAGGGTCAGCGTAAGCAAGATCAGACGTTGCCCGGCAAGCAGCTCGATGGGATCGTTGTCGATCAGCGCGGGCGACTGCTGATTTCGTCATGGGAAAAAGGGGCTATCTTTGCGGGAAATCCGGGAAAAGACTTTGTTCCCGTCGTTACGGGGCTCGATGCTCCGGCTGCGATTGGTTACGATGCGAAGCGCGACCGAATCCTGATTCCACTTTTTATGAAGAACCAAGTGCTTCTCCATGATCTAGCCGACGAGGGGATCCCTCCGAAGGAGGCGACTCCTCAAGCAGCCACGCCAGCACCCTCTCAAAACGACTAAAAGAGGTCAGAATCGGCGACGAATCAACTCTCCGGTGACCGCACGGGTCTGCGGCAGCCACGCACGTCCGGAGGGGCCTTGCGTGTCCGGACGTGCGCGTCCGGAGGGGCCTCGCGCGTCCGAAGAAGCCGCGAACGTCAAGCGGGACGAAACAATCCCTCGCTGGCTCGTTTATGGAAAATGTGAAACGAGCTGTCGACCTGCTACACCCAAGCTATGAGTCGTCAGTCTGCCCTCTTCCTTGTATCGAGCGCCGCTCTTAGCCTCACGCTTTTCGCTAGCTGCAAGAGTGTCGCCACCAGCGAGGCAGAGCCGACTCAAGCCCGTCGGCCGATTCAAGGCAGCCTCCCGACAGAGCAGACGTTCACCTCTTCAGCAACCATCGACGGAGAAGGTCAGCTCGGGCCGGGTCGGGGGGAGATCCTCATCATGATCAAAGCCCCTGCAGGTCAGCACCTCACCGAAGGTGCGCCTCTGAAAGTTCAGCTGGAGGCTGCCGATATGAAATTTCCACCAGCTCTGAGCACAAAACTCGATTCCCAGAAGCTGCCCCTACGCGTACCGGTAGAAGTAGCGGATGGAGCGACGGGGCCCATCGAAGTGAAGCTCTCCTATTACTATTGCGACGATGGAAGCACTGCTTCCTGCCGCGCTGAGAGAGCTCACCTGATCTTGACAGCAGATATGAGCGGACCGGGAGAGGGCGGAGAAGTCTCCTTGACTCATTCGCCCGGTCTGAAATGAATCAGGGACAGAGGCCCAAAATCCGCGCGAGCATAGCGCGAAAATGAAAGCGCTTCACAAATTGCTCACCCTTCAGACCAGATTCGAGCCGTTTTGAAGGAGTAGAAGAAAGATCTCTCTTATGTGCAGAGGGGCGTGAATTATCGCGAATTCTGGGCGAAAATTGATGAGAAATAGCAGGACAGGTTAAGAAAGTTTACTAATCTTCCTAACCGTTGTGACTGCAACTTGGATGGGGATCACCCCCAGGTAGAGCAGCCGGCAACCTACCTATGGCCGCCCGGCGGCAAATTCATTTCAGAAGTCATTTCACTTGGCCGCTCGACGGCTCTTCGAGGAAAAAAAGAATGAAAAGCATGAAACTTGGCGCTCTTATCGCTCTGACCGCTGGTCTTTCCGCAGCTTGTGCCGTAGCTCCTGTTGACGGCGAAGACTCTTCAGCTGATGCGACAGCTCCTGGAACTATTCCAGCAGCAGGCGTACCAGGAGCCCCGGTAGCTGGCGCTCCCGTAGCTGGCGCTCCCGTAGCTGGCGCTCCCGTAGCTGGCGCTCCTGTAGCTGGAGCTCCTGTACCTGGCGCCACAACTCCTGGCGCCACAACTCCTGGCTCCACAACACCAGGGGACAGCACCACCACGCCGACCGCTGGGGGCAGCTGTGCTGCCATCACCACAGGCGCCCAAACGGTGGAAGGAAATTGGTGGGCGGGCTCGAGCGTAGATACTCTGGAGGTAGCGGCCGACTTCAAGTCAATTAGCTCCAGCACCGGTTGGGGCACAGATGTAGATTCAGATTGGGCACAGATCTCTTATGAATTCGATACAAACTGTGTCGATGCCAGCAATGCAACATCAATTAGCGTCGACCTCTCCAGCCAGGCAGGCGGCAATTACCGGGTTGCCATTCAGACGAAGACATCACAACCAACCTCGAACCATTACAAAATGGAGACGACCCTGCCAGCAGGAGGCGCAATGACAACTGTCACCCTCAACCTCAGCACTCTGGAGCCGGCCTGGGATGATGGTATGAATACTCCTTTCGATCTGGCAAATGTCATGGCGCTGATCGTGATGCCCCGAGACCAAGGCATGACCGGCTGGGCGGCGTTTGATATTTCCGCAACGAACGTCGTCGTACAGTAATTCGAAAAGGCGCACGCGCCTCCCAGCGCAAGGCAGCAAAACGGGTTGAAGCAAATTCTGTTTCAACCCGTTTTCGTCAATTGGATAAGGCGCGTCTCTGTAATATTTTCATCGACTCTTCCGCCACTCTTCATCAGGTACCATGGCTAATCTTCGCCCAACGCTATCTCTTCTCTCCGCGGCATTCATGATGAGCTGCGCGCTCGTTCCTGTTTCACCAACTCTCAACGACGAAGACCCGCTGAATGCTGACAGCTCCGCGGCTGCACAAGACGTGAGTTGTCTACCCGGAGAAACCCAGGCTTGCCTGTCGACAGACGCCCAGGGCGAGCCATGTGCCGCCATTGAGACTTGTTCGGTCGATGGCAGCGCTTGGACCAATTGCAGCTGTACAGATCAGAGCGCTCCAGGGACTGAAGGAACACTTTCGACGCCAGCAGAGGGCACCGGAACTTCTATTCCGGGAACGACCGTACCTGATGCGGCGACGAGTTCAACCAGCGGCACGAGCGGCGGCACGCCGTCCTCAGGATCGGGAGGCTCAGATGATGCTGATGCAGGCAGTGGCGCTGGTGCAGGCAGTGGCGCTGGTGCAGGCAGTGGTGCTGGCGCAGGCAGTGGCGCCGGTGCAGGCAGTGGTGCTGGTGCAGGCAGTGGTGCTGGTGCAGGCAGTGGCGCCGGTGCAGGCAGTGGCGCTGGTGCAGGCAGTGGCGGAGGCTCCTCCAGCACCGGCGGCGCATCCAGCGGAACCGGCGGCTCCCCGAGCAGTAATTGTGCGGCCCTCTCAACCGGCAGTCATGATGAATCGTCCGGGTGGTGGGCTGAGTTCGATAGCGCAGAAACAGGAGTCGATGATATTTCAATTAGCGCCGATAAAAAAACAATGAGCGATCCAACTGGCTTCGGTCATTGGGTTGATGATCAGTGGGGCGGCTACGCAGAAGGCAGCGCTCTTGTTTCCTATTCTTTCGGTGCCAACGAGGCCTGCGTTGATGCCCGCTCGATCGACGCTATCTCTGTCGACCTAGCGAGCACGCTCGGAGGAGTCTTCCGCGTGCAACTTTCTACATCGGCAACGGAGACAAGCTACAATCACTACAAACTCGACGTAACGGTACCAGCCGGAGGAGCGGCGACGACAGCGACTTTAGACCTGGACAGTCTCAGCCCCTCGTGGGCAGCTGAGGGAGGCGACCAACCTTTCGACCGCGGGAATCTACTCAAGCTGATCATTCGGACTCAAGATACCGTCGAAGACACTGGCTGGGCCGCTTTTGACGTCACGGCTTCAAATATTGTGGTCGAATAATCGCTCCACAGGGAATCAATCCAGCACTTTAATTGCTGCAGCGTCGACGGCATTTGTCGTCAGCTCACGATTTAGATAAGGAACCCCATGCCCACCATTAAATTTGAAGGCAAAGGCAGCGCGGCCCCGAAGATTGCGGAAGCCCCCGAGGGCGGAGCGCTCTTGGATATCTGTGACAAGGTGTTGGCGCCAATCGCATTTTCCTGTCGCTCCGCCAGTTGCGGGACCTGTCATATCGAAGTTCTCGAAGGTGCAGAGCTACTTGAAGATATCGACGACGATGAAGAAGACCTGCTCGACCTGCTCGACGGCCCAAGCAACAGCCGCTTAGCGTGCCAAGCAGAGGTGAAGCCTGGCGAGGGGTTGATTCACATTCGAGCTCTCGGCTCGTAACGAGAATTCATCTGCGACCGTCACCGACTGGCGACCAACTCGGCTCGCGACTCTATGCCGGCAGCTCGCGGGGCTGGTCACTGGCTGAAACCGTGACCTACTGAGCCGTCCACTCACTGACCTGATAAATCGCGGAGCTGGTGAATCGCGGAGCTGGTGAATCGCGGGGCTGGTGACTAGCTGGAAAAAGCTGCGTCTTCAGATCCCCGTCAGGTACGCTGCGCCGATCACACCGGCCTTTGCTCCG
>JAKVCH010000161.1 GCA_022447485.1 Polyangiaceae bacterium
CTTCCGACCCTGATGACAGCGCGACAGACGAAGAGGCGAGTGAGGGCGTTGTTTCTACTGAAAAGAGCCTAGAGGAAATCTATGCACGCTACGACGAGCGCTGCTTTCCCACGCAAATGCAGGCGGATATGTTTAAGAGTAACCCACGAGCCCTGACGGGACGCGTTGTGAGCGGGAGCCTGGTGGAAGAAAATGGGCAAGAAGCGCTGCAGCAAACCGCGCGCCTCGGATATGAGCTGGAGTTGAATTGGGAGGCAGGCGCTAAAGATGGCGATCGGGTTCCTGTTTCTGGCTGGGTGATGGCGCCGGTGACAAACGGCCAAAACCCTGAGGAATACCGCTGCTTTTCAGGTGAGCTGCAGGTGCGCATCACGCGCAATGGTCGGCTCTATTATCTCTTCGCAGGCAACCAGGTGTCAGAGGGTTTTGCTGACGGCAGCTGTGGCGAGCCCATTCCGATTGAGGACAATGAATGGGTGGGTGGCTGCCTGCCCGACGAGTATTGAGCGCTGGGTTTGAGGCTTTGAGCGCGGCGTGAGTACCTGCTGAGAAAGCTGGTTTTAGCATCGAAAAAAAAGCGCCCCACTTCTGTGAGTGGAGCGCCTTTTTTTTGCGCTGCTGTCGGCCAGAAGCTGCGGCGAAGTACTGTGGCCGCAGCTCCTCGGTATCCTGGGAAAGCGTGAAGTTCGCCGGGTGTCAGTAAAGTCAGGCCTTCAACGCCAGCAAAATCGGCATTCTCACCCTATTGCTAGCGTGGAGTCGCTCCCACGTAACTAGCAAAGAGGTCGTCTTCCGACGGAGTCACCACAAATGGCGAAGAGTGCGGTCCTTTGGAGCCTCAGGTTGGACCAGGCTGCGCGAGATGCTGTTACTTGGTGGTCAATTCGCTCTAAAGAGCGCAGAGCTCTTCGACAACGAGCGCGTGCTTTTGTCCAGCTTTCAATCCGCCCCCGGGATAAGGGCGGTCAAGGGTGATCAATTGCCCTTTAACGCTGACTCTCTCGATAGTTTTGCCATTGGGGCCCTGAAATGGACAACATAATGTTGTCGGGGCCTTCTCCGGCGAATGTGGAAAACTGAAGCAATGCAATTCGCCGACGAGGCCTACCGTTCGGCTAGCAATCAAAGCGCGCAAAGATGGGCTCGATGCTGTTGGGGAAATAATGAGGCGTACCGGCGAGTTGAGGTCTTTTCCGTGGAGGTCTAGAGGGCTTGAGCAGTAGACACTCCCCAGGGTTCCCATGCACATCTCCTCGCCGAGTCTGAGAATGCCTGAATAGGAGGACGGTTTGAGGTGACTGCGCGCTTTATCTTCCGTGAGATAGGAATATGCGGGCACGCTCTCTCGCAGTCTTTTAGGGACCAGCGGCCTCACTGTTACACCGGGCGCGCAAGATTCGATCTCAACAGGTTTTTTCTTACATAAATTGCAGTCTGTGCTGCTTGTCTTACTAGACGAGTGTTTGTAAGGGGCGCAGCCGGCTTCGTTCACTTGTTCCATGGTTTGATACCCTTCAAAAAGGAAGTACGCCTGATAGCGATCTTGAGGAGTCACGATCGGCAGAGTTGGCTGAATCGGAATTTTCGGTTCGGAAGGGGGTTGAGTCCAGGAGTCTTCATTGGCGATCGACTCCTTCTTGGAGCTCGCGACTTCTGAACCTGAATTACACCCTATTGTGCCTAGCGTAATTATGATCAGAAGAGTGGAGCCTAGGAATTCCAATCGCACTCGGCCATTCTAGGGGCTTTTTTCAAAGTTGACAGGATGGATTTTATGCCCGGTTGCTAAGGTGGCTGGAGTGGACAAAAGCGTAGTGGATGGAGGGAGGGAGGGAGACCGACAGCCTACTAACGTGAATCAGCCGAAAACAGCAGCGCGAACCTTCGCGCGTCAAAGTTCGAAATGCTCTGCAACGGAGCTCGGAGCTGTTAACGTGCAAAGTGATGTGTCGATGCCCCAGAAGGACTCCGCTACTCGTTTGCCTCCTCTCGTTTGCCTCGTGCGACCGGACCGAGAGCCCTGATCGCGCCCCTCAGACGGTTCGAGATGAAGGCTCCGCATCCCCGCTAGAAGAAAAAAGGGCACCAAGCACTCCCGAATGCCTCACAGGCGCTCGGAAAACCGTAGATTGCAACCATTGCGAATGCAGCGACGGCGAATGGGCATGCACGTCCGAGGACTGTGCAGCGAATGACAGCTGCAAGACGGGAGAAACAAAGGTCGCCGACGACGGCTGCAACGAGTGCACCTGCGAAAGAGGGTACTGGAGCTGCACTGAAAAAGGCTGCAAGTAGAGCAATCTCTTCCACTGACTCCGTCCAATCGTCGCCAAAAAAAGAAAGGGCCCGAGCTTCGAAGCGCGGACCCTTCTTCTCACCGTCAAGAGGTCGACCTAGTGCGTAAGCGCCCAAAGCGCCTGCACAACGTTTGGCTCCCAGCCGGCGATTGCGGTGTGGCCGAGGGTGCAGACATAGCGAACCCCTCCGTACGACACTTCCTCCCCGACAGCATAGGTGGTCCCTGCTTCCCACATGGGAGGAGCGGCAGGCTCTCCAGAAAGCCAACAGTCAGACATCGACTCGGCTGACGATGTAACGATCACCTCCTCAATGCCGTAGAGTTGAACTCCGGCGGCGGCCAGTTCAGTCGCAGAGAGAGGGCTGTAGAGGATGTCGTACCCCAACCCGCCATCGATCAGCGAGCCAGCGCTCGCTTCGCAAGCACCGAAGAGCACGATCTCATCGTCTCCTGCGAGAGCTTGAACCGAGTCAACTCCAGAGCCAGGTGCAAGATAGTCCGCACCAGCACTTCCCGTGAGGTGGTCGTCTCCGCTACCCCCGTAGAGCACCGCGCTTGTAGCGTTGGCTGCGCTGAGGTGGTCGGCCCCCTCGCCGCCTGAGGCCCAGAGATCTGCGCCGTAACCGCCTGTCACATGATCAGCCCCCCTTCCACCATATACAGCACTGCTGCCGCTAGACGTGATAACATGATCGTTCCCCTCGCCCGCCATCACCGTGTGTTCACCGACAGGCAGAATAATGTGGTCAGCGCCATCACGCGCGAGAACACACGAGTGACTCTCGGCGACAACCAACTGCTCAGAAGCAGAGGTTGCCATCACCACCGAGGAATCGGGGGCACAGGGAGCCGGAGCGTCACCAGGCCACTCCGCACAAAGAGAAGAGCTAGCGTCGGCCACGACTTCATATCCGTTGAGAGTCCAGGAAGCGCTCGCTCCCGACATCTCGATGGCGAACACATGCTCCCGCTCTCCATGGGGGAAGTAGGTGGGCGCAAGTCCGGCGCCACCCTCGGTAGCGTTAAGAGCGCCACGCTGGAAACGGCGCTCATCTCCAAGGTTTTCATACCCGAAGAAGGCGAACTGCCCGTCTCCGTTACCGTAAACACAGCTCAGCGTGGGCTTCAGTTCACACGCATCTCCCACGCTATCGGCGTCGCGGTCTGCCTGACCAGCGTTAGAAACTTCGACGCAATTGTCGGAGCCTAGGAATTCCAATCGCACTCGGCCATTCTAGGGGCTTTTTTCAAAGTTGACAGGATGTATTTTATGCGCGGTTGGTGAAGGTGGCAGGAAGACTGGGCCATGTTGGTTCTCAAATGGAACCACTGGAACGATGTCGACGTCATCCCCCGTTATATGGGTTACGCAAAAGCAACAGAGCGCTCAATCAAGAACACCGGATACCCGGGCTGCAGCGACGTGGAATCGACCTACATCAGCAGCTGTACCACCGGGAAGATGTACGGACAGAACTCCTGCACGATGCGCGAGGTCGAGCGCTCTGGAGCGATCGGTTGGACTAGCTGTGACACCACTCCTGGCCATAGCGGCGGTCCATCATTCTACACCTCCGGCAGCTCAAACTACGTGATAGCAGACGAATCGTCTCGCGATGAGAATGCCTGTGCTGGGACACAATGTCCTTCAGCAGTGACTGGAACGAACCAGTGGCTCTTTGACTTCACCGGTGACTTGCGTTCTCAATACAATAATTACACATTCAACTGAGCAAGCTTATGAATCACTATCGAGTCATGACGGGACTGTGTCTCCTCTCTCTTTTGGCAGGGTGCTCCGAAGCGGTCAATACCGAAGATGAGACATCGATAATGGAAGAAGAGACCGATTCCGACGGCCTGGATTCTGAAATGCAGAACCAGGCCGGTGACGCCGGAGGCGGCACCGGCGAGGACAGCTGCGAGGACGAGTTGGCTCATGCCAGGTCACTCCTTGAGGATTCAAGTGAGTGCTCAAGTGAAGCGGACTGCTCCCTTCTGCTCACAGAATCTGTGACGCTCGCTGAGGGCTTCAAAAATGGCGCGGGCTACGTAGTGGTGAATACCTCTGCCGACTCGGACGCTATCAAGGCTGCCGCCCGAGTTCTCAAAGAATGCAAGAAGGCTCTTGGGCCCAATGGCGTTGGAGTTGATGAATCCCGAATCGCGTGCATCGACTCTCGATGCGCCCTAAACCCCTGACCTAAGGTCGTTTCAAAGAGAACCCCGCCCTGGCCGCTATGATCTAGCGACAAGATGGCGGGGTTTTCGACCGTTGAAATCCGTCTGACCCGGGACGCTCTTCTGCTCAAGGTTAATTTGGGCTTGGGTGAGTGGTTGTGAGAGCCTAGGAATTCCAATCGCACTCGGCCATTCTAGGGGGCTTTTTTCAAAGTTGACAGGATGTCTTTTATGCCCGGTTGCTAAGGTGGCTGGCGAGGACTTACTAAGCTTCGCGCGATAGGGGGCATCGATCTTAGGCGCTGACCGGCGAGGACTTACGTGCGATCTGGCGTTCGGAATCATGTGTGTCAAGACGACGCCCTGAGCTCAGTTCTGGTCCGTTGTGCGCGCGTAGATGGTCGGCAATTGTGCTGGAGAGAAACATCGAAGGGAACGACACCAAATGCATCGCTCCCTCACGATATCACGCGTTAGCTACTCAAGAGGCCAGTCGTCCACCGTTTCGTCAACCCAGGGCGCGGCCCAGTAGCCTGGTTCGCCCAGTCGGCAACTATCGGCAATGGCGCGTAGTCCAAACGGCAACTGGTTAATCGCTTGGGGCTCCTTGCGCGTCCGAAGTATCTGGTCAGCTTCCCACTCTTCTAGGTCGCCTTGCTCGACGTGCCTCAGCAGCTGTGCCTCAGCCTCCGACCATCGGTCTCCTGCAATCAAGGTCACCGCGCTACTTCGGATGACGGCGACTTGAAGCGGCTCGCTTCGCGCGCGCAACGTGACTGAGTGGCGGCAGGCCGGGACTCGCTCTGGCAATCGGCACGATTCCAACCAACGCCGCGCGGCACGAAGGCCCACATGCGGCGAAATTTGTAGCAAGGTCAGGACGACCTTGCCCTCGGCGGCAACTTTTTCTCCAACGTTTTCAGCTGACGCCCAACGCGCCTGGCTAAGAATCAGCGCCCAGCTTCCCGGGTAGGACTCTGTCGAATACAAGGAGTGACCTGCAACATCAAAGTGAGCTCCTTGCACAATTTCGTACACGGGCGCACTAGCAAGTTCTTGAAAGGGCAGCGAACGACTGAGCGCGAAGCTCCAGCGCTCACCGGACCACACGGATCTCCAAGGAGAAAGCTTGTCTTTCAGGCTCGCAACTAGATCCGCGTGAGTCAGTCCTTGCTCTAGCCAGTACTGATCCGCAACTGCTCCTTCAAGGGAATCCTTCGTAATGAACTCCGCCGTCTTCTCGATGCGCGCGAGGCCAAGTTCTTTCAGCTGTATCGCTTGTTGAGAGCGCGCAGCGAGCCAGTGGCGAATGCAAGTTCGCTGCCATCGAGGCGGAAGTCGATCTTCCGGCGGCAGATCGGGCGACTTCTGATCGAAGAGCCAGGCGGCCTCCATTCCTTTGGCGCGATCAAGGGCTTTCCATTCCGAAGCGCGCCGTCCCGACGCCTCCGGCATTTGGGGATGTTCCAGTAGCTCGCCCTTGTTCGCTTCCCGTCGAGTCTCATGCTCCGCATTGAGGGACTCCGTGGAGTCGAGCGAGCGGCGCTCCTGACTCACCTGAGCGGCCGTTTGCTCGATGAATAGGAGAATCGCCCGTTGGACTCGCGCGTCGCGCGGCGCCCGAGGCGAAGAAGCGGTAGCCCGCCTGCGCGCTGCCGCTAAGAGCCGATCGAGGAGCGAGTCCGTCACTCGCTCGCCTGTTGTCGCGTGAGAATATCGCAAGATTCGGGCGGCAAGCAGAAGCCTCCCCTCTTGGGTGTTGGAGACGACTTGGGCGAGAGCTCGCGCGTGGAGGGCCCGCCCGAGATCGGCGTGTCTCTTTGTTTCAGCAGTACTCAAGCTCACGCGCGAAAGGGCAAGCCAATCGGACAGCAACCGATGAATCGACAGCGCCCTCGGGTCGAGCTGCAGAGCCGGAGCTGGCAAGAGTGAAGAGCCCGACGAAATTGTATGGGGGATGGGAGCCAGCGGTTCCCCGTCATTCGCCGGAAAAGGAAAGACCGACTCGGCCAGCCAAGCATCCGCAGGGGAGTCCACCCGCTTTTGCAGCTGTGAGAGCCCTTCTCGTACCCCGTCTGCCGAGGATCGTGAGTCCTCCCCCGCCATCGCGTACGACGCCCTCCCCCGGGTAGTCGGACCGCACCCGCCGAGTGCTAAGGCTGCGACAAGACCACAGAAGGGGGAGCCTAGGAATTCCAATCGCACTCGGCCATTCTAGGGGCTTTTTTCAAAGTTGACAGGATGTATTTTATGCCCGGT
>JAKVCH010000162.1 GCA_022447485.1 Polyangiaceae bacterium
GCGCAGGCGGTCACGACCACGATAGGTAGTCTCCTCATTCTTTCTTCAGCCTCGCGCTGGCGCACCCATTGCATTAAGTTAAAACCATCGAGACCTGGCATATTGAGGTCTGTAACGAGGGCGTGATATTGGGTGCCTTCTAGCATGATTTGAGCCGTTCTGCCTTCGTCAGCTGTATCCACGCGGCATCCCGCATGGCTCAGGTAGTGCGCCATTAAGCTGCGGTTATCTAAGTGGTCTTCGACAAGAAGAACTCGAATATCCTCTGCAAGGCGGTTTTTGTATTCGATATTTTTCCTCTCCAGCGAACGCGCGTGTGGTTTATCGTGCACTAAATCCACAGTGAACTCAGAACCAAATCCCCACTTACTCTCAAGATGAATCTCCCCACTCATCAGGTCGACAAGCTGCTTGCAGATGCTGAGGCCAAGACCTGTGCCTGGAGCGTGCAGATTGCACCGATAAAAGCGATTAAATACTTTTTTTTGTTCCTCAAGTGGTATCCCTGCGCCCGTATCAGTGACCTGGTAGCGTACTCCCAGGGGCTCGCCAGGTATAAGCTCTGCGGAGATGGTCACCGTTCCCTGCTCAGTGAACTTGATTGCGTTCCCGACGAGGTTGACCAAGACCTGTACAATGCGCTCTTGGTCGCCAACCACTCTCACGGGTAGATCGTGCGCGGTAGACTTGATGAGTTGAAGCCCCTTTTGGCGAGCGGCCTCAGACATCCGCTCCCAGGCCTTTTCAATCGCTCGGGCGGGCCTAAAGTGATCCTTATGGAGCTTCAGCTGCCCTGACTCGAGCTTTGAGTAGTCGAGAATGTCTTCGATAATGGATTGTAGGGCAATTGCGTTGGAATCGATTCTTTTGATCTGTTGCAAAGTGTGTGCGTCAGCCTCTGATTCGCTGAGAAGGTCTGTGATCCCAAGAATGGACGTAAGAGGCGTCCGCATCTCGTGGCTCATTGTCGCCAAGAATGAGGCTTTGCTACGATTGGCTTCTTCGAATTTATTTTTCGCAACAGACAGTCGCTCTGCCCGTGCCTTTTCGATTTTCAGTTTGGATTGAAGTCTCTCGAGCTCAGCGCCCAAGCGCACGAGCTCGTCTTCTGCGCTTGGTGAATACCGGGCGCCTGGGTTCACAATACCAGCGTGTGCGGCTCTCGTAAGCCTTTCTTCCGCCGTGGATCTGCTTGTACGGGGGCTCTCACCTCGATGGCTTGGCGGCTCCACATTAGGCATGGTCGCGAATTACCTCGAGAGGCTCTGCCGGCTCGGCGCCAGCAAATCGGCCCCAATAAATGGCGGTCGATTGAATCGCGCTGACATCCAGGTAGGGCCGTACCTCTGTTTGACTTCCGAATGATTCGAGCAACTTTATCTTCGCATCCAGGACGTCCCGAATGCCGACAAAGCGTGTCGGTTGGAAGTGGACTGTTGACGAGGGGCTTTGATAGCAAAAAATGGAGCGCACTCCTCTGGCGGCGACCTGACTAGCATGGGCCACGGCGCGGTGATCTTGGTGACTGTCTCTTGGAGTATGAGTGTACACAATGTCGGGTTGTTCCCGCTGTATGATCTTCTCGAGAGGGAGGATTGTATCTGGTCCATCACTGACGGCACCATCGGGAAGGCCAATCAGTTCTAGCTTCGCGCCTAGATTTTCGGCAGCTTGTCGCGCTTCATCGGCTCTTTGGTCGCTACTGCCACCGCGGGATCCATCTGAAAGCACTACTACGGTAATACAATCACCGGCCGCCCTGTGTTTCAGTAGGGCACCTCCGCAACCAATTTCTGCATCGTCCGGGTGGGCGCTAATTGCGACAATATTTTGCCTTTGCGGGGTTATCGAGCTGTGCCGTTCGGTGTCGCGGGTGAGGCGCTCGATAACTTGGACTGAGTAGTCACGGGTGAGCGGCTTCGCAAGAAAGTCGTCCGCATGCTTGCGAAGTGCCTCTAAAAGAACGGCTCTTCCTTCAAATGCAGTGATGACTAGGCCGGGGCGCTCGGGAAAGATTTCCTTACTTAGCTGCAAAAGCTGTAAGCCGTCGTAGCCGGGAAGGCCTACATCCGTGATGATTAGGGTGTACTTCGGTTGAACCAAAAGACCTTCAGCACTGGGCCCGTCAGACGCAATGTCTACGGTCAGACCGAGGTCAACCTCGATCCATCGCTTCAGTACTGACGCTTGTTCTGGTTCATCTTCAACCAATAGAACTCGTCCGTGAGGTGTTTGACTCATCATATCGAGATGAATGCATGAGGTATGCCATCGTTTTGACTGTCAAAATCCTGACAAACCAGTCTAAGATGTCGCAATCTGGTGCATTGGGAGCGATACATGAGGAGCACTAAGACAGGTGCGGAGCTTTCGCCTATTTGTTCCTTTGGCTTATTTGCGTGGTGAATTGTCTATCTGCTTTGTTGTTGGGGCGTTCGAGTGTGTGTTCACTGCCGTCTCTGGATGGCTGGTACAGATTTTGTATTCCCAGGATGATGACCAAGAGAGTTTTAGTCACGGGCGCTGGTGGTCCGGCTGCATTGGGAACAATGAAAGCCTTGGCCGATGCAAATATAATTTTCTATTTCGGGGATATGGATCCTCTCGCGAGCGGCCTCTACCTCGTCCCGAAAGATAGGCGATGTATTCTACCCAGGGGCGATGATCCGGCGTTCGTGGATGCGCTGTTCGCCTTCTGCTGTGAAAACCGTATTGATGTTCTTTGGCCGACGGTTGATACAGAACTACTGCCGGTGGCGAAGGCACGCTCGCGCTTTGAGAGCATGGGTATCAAGGTGGCTTTAGCGCCGCAAAAGACCCTGGAGACCTGCTTGGATAAGTGGTGGCTGTATCAGTCCTGTCGCTTTACGGTACCGTGTCCCGAAACGATTGTAACAAATCGGGACGCTGAGCGTTGGTCGGCTAGATTCCCGCGTATCGTCAAGCCCAGGCGCGGAAGCGGCAGTAGGGGCATTCATTATATCGAGTCCTTGCAGGCCTATCAGTCCCTCGACGTCGGCGAGGAATGCATCATGCAGGAATACCTTCCTGGTGAAGAGTATTCGATTGACGTATTTGTGTCGCATGATGCTGCTCAGTCGATTGCGGTGCCACGACGTCGGGCGAAGGTGGATTCAGGGGTAGCCGTGACATGTGAGACGATCCACTCGACCCCGCTGCAACGTTTTGCCCTCCTGGTCGCTCAACGGATCGAGCTGAGCGGTATTGCGAATGTGCAGGTGCGTTTGGATCATGAGGGTCGCCCGAAGCTGCTCGAGGTCAATCCTCGGGTCGCTGGCACCATGATTCTTTCGGTCGAGGCAGTGGTGAACCTGCCCCAATTGATGCTGAACGATACGCTGGGTGAGCCAGTCACTGTTCCAGACGATTATCGAGACCTAGCCGTAGTGCGGGTGCTCCAGGAAGTTTACCTTGAGCCTGGGGAGATTCGGGCCATGTGCATCGACAGTGAGATCGGTAATATAAATTCTGAGGAAATACCACATTCGGCGGCTTAGCCAGCCTTGGCCTTATCTCTCCCATTAGCTCATTGTGTCGTGGCTTTGGGTTGCGACAGCGACCGCTCGGCGCCCACTGGTCTTCATTCGCGGTAGGCTATTGTATCGATGTGGCACGGAGTGCTCCAGGCTGTTCTAGAACAGTACGTATCGGGAGGGTGCTCAGCGTCTCAGCACCGTTTCTGGTCGATACAATTCTGGCACGTATCGTGAATGTACCGACCTGATGCTTTGTTCCGAAAGCTTAGAGAGGCGGGCCTTTCTCTTGAAACGGTGCCGTCTCCTTCTAACAGGCATGAGCGGCAGACGTCGTTGGTCGCTATGTTCTTTGCTGCTCTACGGCGTCGCGCTGTGTGCGACGATCTTCAGGACGGAGGCCGCGCGGGCTGAGAGCTGCGTGACTCTTGAACCGGTAAAGCAGGCGCTTGCAGCTAGAGCATCAGGTGATGTCTTGGTGGCACGGGACTTGCTCTTAAAAGAGGAGGTGAACTGCGCTGATGATCCAGATTTTTTGATGGAGCTTGCTATCACGCTTTGGTGGCTTGAAGATCCTCGTCTTGCTATGAATAAGTTGCAGTTGGCAGAGCCGACTGTTGTCGAGGGTTGGTCTGTGGAGCGCCAGGCGGGCTTTTTCGAGATCAAGGGGCGAGTCTACCTGGCTCTGGGAAAGCTTCATCTTGCCGAGTCGTCGATGCGTAAGGCAGTGCGTCTCAATCCTCAAGAAGCCTCCCACCGCGCGGGTTTGGGCACGGCCCTGCGCGTTGATTATCGACAGAAAGCCGCCCGACAAGCGTATACCGAAGCATTGAGCATTGACCCTGCCTCGGTTGAGGCTGCGGAAGGTCTCAGGCAACTGAAAAGCGACTATCGTTGGCTCGTTCAGGCATTCGCGCGTGCAGTGACGGCTGGTGATGGCGGTAATGTCGGGACCGGTTGGAGTCCGGGAGGCGAGCTCTATGCCAATTACAAGCTAACGGGACGTCATGACCTATTCGCTCGAATTACCCAGCAAATGCCGCAGTTTGGTGATCCAGGTGGGCCTGATACGGAGCTTCCTAGTACCGTCCTTACGCGAGCCGAAGCGGGCGCTCGTTATGCGTACAGCCCCAATCTTTTGCTTGCCGCAAGCTACCAACTCACGTTTAGCGTGGAGCCCACTCTTCATTCGATACTTCTCGAGTCGAGTTATCAGCTAAAGCCTCTTGTTTTTCTCCTGGCAGCTCGTCCCGGGGTGAACGCCGCGGGGGATTTCGATATTCTCATGATGGCTGGCCTCCAATATTATTTCCGTGGTGATCTCTGGGGTATGCTCCAGGTGTTTCAGCATTTTGCTGCCACGCCACCGGAACGGCCCACTACCTACAGTACCACTGTGCTAGCTACAGTAGCGTGGGATGCCACAGCGCGGCTGAACTTACGGGGCGGTGCAGGTTTTGGTATCTACACGAGCGGTTGGGGGTACCCTGCCTATGCCTCGCTGAATTATAGGATCTCCGAGCGTTGGAGTGCTGGGCTAGGTTATGAGTTCTTTGGGGGGTTCTATTCTCGGCATCAGCTGAGTTTAGACGCGACGGTGCGGTTTTGATTCGCTTCTATGCAATCTTCTGCGCTTGCCTTCTGCTCGCCACCACTTCAATTGCCCAGGCGCAGTCGAAGGTGCTCCTGAAGCGAGAAACCCTTGCAACGACAGCGATTGTTCTCAAAGGCATGCATGCCGAGCATGAGAGTTTTCATAACTTTGGGCCTCTCTTTTTGAGACCGGGGCCAGTGCAGCTGCAGTTTGAAACGAATTTGTCAGAGAGCGTGAGCTTGGTTGGTTCAACTCTCACGATTGCCCGGGATGGTGAACCGATGCGTACCGTTCCCCTCACTCGCGTTCATCAAGTGATTAAAGTAAACTTGGGGTACATACCAGACGGCTACCATGCAGTCAGCTTGAAGGCGAGCCTGAAAGTTGCTGGCGGTGGATGTCAGGGTGCCGGCGCTTCCAGTCTGTGGGTGAAAGTATCTGATGCTGAATTGTCGTGGTTGTCTTTTCAAGACCGCCAAGGCCTGCTTCCGCTGGATCAAGTGGCACAGAAGTTCATGGCGGGGACACGAGTTCACTTAAAACCGCCGAAGAATTTCTCTGAAGCCGCTGCTGTTGCCGTCTTGGAGGCGAGCGCATGGGTTACCGATAGGGGTAGTCGCCTCGACGACAGGGAATTCGAGCGCGTTCTAGAGCTCGTAGAGGATCCTCAGATGGATGTGCCACAACTTCAGTCAATCGCTCAGGGTTTTAGGGTGGTTGCCGATAGCGCCCATTCGCTCCACGAGGCTGTGGTCCAATTGCGCAGGCCTGGATTGCTGGCGGCCTGTCAGTCTCTGACCTGTGAACTCTCCAGGGCAGAGGCTCCAGCCTTGCCGCCTCCCCAAAAGCCCGAGCCGAGGGACGCTGTTCTTCTCCTCTCAGACGTCCGGAATGTTGCCTGGGTGGCGAATCGAGAAGGCGAGAATAGCCTGAGCTTTCGCTGGCCGCGACCCGCCAATTGGCGAATCGTCGGGGAGCCTTATCTAGATTTGAGCATCAAGCTGCCGGCAGCATTCTTTGCTCAGCCCATTGATGCAAGCGTGCACCTTTTTTTGAACGGAGAGCCTTTAGATAGCTGGGTGCTGACTCCAAGAACGGGGACATTGAACGCGGAGGGTGAAAGACTCAGGAGGCTGTTGGCGGTCGTCCCCAAAAGGTTCTTTGAGGCCGAGACCTGGGAGTTCCAAGTCAAGGCTCGGTTGATGATTCGTCGCTCGGGACCTTGCCAAGGAGGCGAGCCCCTTTCGTCTTGGATAATGGTCGAAAACAAGTCGGGTCTCTATGTCGATCGCCGTTCCTTGGTTCACGCAGGAATTGGCGGCTTTTTTACTGATGCCTTGACCCTGCCCGAGGTGAGTATCGAGGTAGATGCGTGGCCAGAAGTTTTACATTTTGCGGCAATGCTGGCGCCAGTCAGTCGTTTTTTCCCGGGGCAGCACTGGCGCAGGGCCAAACGCTGCGCGCGCTGTATTCGTCTCGTGCCTCCCTCGGGGCCAGGTTCGGAGCTAGAATATGAGGGGAGAGAGGGAGAAGAGCGTTGGGTAGACCGAGAGGGGAAAGCCGGGCTTCCCAAGATACCCGCTGCCAATACCGTTTTGGTCGAAGCAAACGCCAACTCCTTAAGTATGCGCCTAGGG
>JAKVCH010000163.1 GCA_022447485.1 Polyangiaceae bacterium
GGAGTGGGGGAGCCTACTCGGCCGGCGATCGGGTGATGGGCTCCGATAATCGCGTTTATGAATGTCGCCCCTTCCCTTATCAAGGTTGGTGCACGAGCTACGATCCCAATGGGCCTTGGTCGTCTCAGGCCTGGATTCGTCGAGGTGACTGTCCGGAGGCTCCTGCGCCTAGCTGTCCTGTCTCGACAGAAATACCCGAAACCCAATCTTGGCGCACGGAGCCCTGTGCTACCGGGCGTGATTGCCAGGTGAATCACTCTTGCACGGAGGTGTTCACAGATGCCTCTTGCGGACACTCAAAATGCACCATCGGCGAAGCGCTTGAGGCAACTTGCGATGAGTGTGTCTCACGCATTTGCGATGTTGACTCAAGCTGTTGCACCGTTGCGTGGAGCCAAGACTGCACCGATATGGTTGAAACAGTCTGCGACGCGACCTGTGGTGAGGTAGAAATTTCAGGCTGTACCCACGACGTTTGCGATGTCGGCATTGCTTTGAGCGAGGGTTGTGATGCTGGGTACTCAGATTGCGTTGCGGCCGTTTGCGCCCAGTCGCCGGAGTGCTGCGATGCAGATGGTGCCTGGACGACTGATTGCGTCGAGGACGTTTATGAGCTCTGCGGGGCGGGAACGTCTACCCCTATTCCACCGATTGGTGAAGGCCGGAGTGTCTGCGATTACGCGGTATTAGGACGTGGTTCAGCTGTGATGTACAGCACTCGAATTTTGGGTGGTGATGTGGGCTGGTTGCCCGGTGCTCTGACAATGATCGAGTTCTTTCCTGGTGCCGGTCGTCCTTATGTTGACGGCACCATTTATAGTACGGGCACGATCAACGTTACGAATGGTGATGTCACGGGAGACTTTATCGGCCCCTTGGGTAGTACTTCCTCCGGTACGTCGATTGGTGGCCAGAGGCGAGTGCCCGGGAACCCTCCGATCCCAGACTTTCCAACCCAGAGCATGAATTGTCCCACGTCGGGTAGTAATTCTACCGGGGGCAGCCGAACGGTGGCTCCCGGGAACTACGGTACCCTTGCGGTAGCGGGCGGAGCCACGCTGACTCTCGAAGAGGGCGTCTACAATGTTGCGCAGTTTCGTTTGAATGGTCCGAATGCGCGGGTGCAATTGCCCGCTTCCGGCCGCGTGCAAATCAATGTTTGTGGGGCGGTCGTGATGCAAAATCGAGCGCAGGTTCTCTCCCCGAGCGGTGACCCTCTTCAATTTCAAGTCTACTCGAAGAGCGGCAATATTAATATTGGAGACAACTCAGAGGTTTATGGGATTTTCCGGACCGATGGCGGTAATCTCACGACTGGTTCTGATGTCACCGTGTATGGGATGGTGCATTCTTATTGGGGCGTGGTTTATCTCGGTGCCTATACCGTGATCGATTCCTCTGGTTTCACAGAGATGGATTGTTTGAATGAGGGGATTGACCCGAACTATCCTCCTCAAGAGTGTCCAGTAACGACGCCTGATTACGGTGTTCGCCCAACAGAATCCGGAAGCTGCACGGCGAATGGTTTTGAGCATCAAGTGGACACGGACTACTGCGCCGATGTTGACCTGGCAGTCGATATGCCTTGTGAGAACTCCATACCAGTCTGTAATCACGGCAATCGTGACCTGCCTGCTGGTGAAGCGGAACTCTTTTTCTACCCAAAAGTGGGCCAACAATTCGCGAATGAGTACCCAGATTCGTCCTGGTTGGTCGGCTCCTGCAATATTGATCAGCCGATACCAGCGGGGAGCTGTGTTCAGCAGGTATGTGATTCGACCTTGTTGAGTCAAGACCTGACGGTTGAGGTGCAGTTGCTGGAGTCGGCGACTGTGGAGGAGTGCAGCATTTTAGACAATTGGAGTTATTACGTGGATGGTCTCGTCTGCGACGCCACTCCAGGTGAAGATGTGGTGGTGAACTATACCTACGAAGCGCAGTGTCCTCGTGGTTCAGTCCCCGCATGGGGTGTCTTGAATTGGAATACGGAGACTCCGGGGGGGAGCTCGATTGAGTTCCGATCCCGAGCGAGTGAAAGCGTCGCAGAGTTGAGTGCCGTCGATTTTCTGAACGTCGGCGTTGCCTCATCGTCACCCAATACTCAAGTTTGCAATGGCTTTACTGCCGCTGGCGACTGCCCGGTCGACTTGACTTTGGCATTGTGGGGTGAGTGGAATGTGAACCAACCAGCAATCACTGCCGCTGATGGAACGAGCTCGTCGGCTCTTGAGTTAGAGATGAGGTTGCGTTCGTCGGGGTCGGAACAGCCTGTGCTGAAGGATTGGCAGGTCACTTACACTTGCCTGATTGACCAATAATTCCGCTTTCCGATTCGACAGGGAAGAGAGGCAGCGACAATCCTGCTCTGAAGCTTTCTTGGTGTTATTATGAAAAAAATACCTTATTTCGCTTGCGCATTGGCCAGCGTGGCCCTTGCGTTTGCTTGCACAGAAGAAGACCAAAAACCGGGCCTTGCCCCAGGCTCTGGCGGGCAGGACTCTGACAATAATCCATCCCTAGGCGGAGCTGGCGGTGATGTTCCGGTTGTGGACAATCCTTGCGATGAGTTCTCCTGTCCTGGAGAGCTGGAATGTGTAGATAGAGCGGGGCAAGCTGCGTGTGAATGTCCAGAGGGCAAGAGTTGTGAGCAAGCTGATTGTTCAGATCAGCCTTGCGACGAAAATGCTGCGTGCATAGCCTATGCGTCTGGAGGGTTTTCTTGTGAATGCGCCGATGGGTTCTTTGGAGATGGTTTTATTTGCTCTTCAGGTGATCCTTGTGAGGGGGTGCGTTGCGCTGGGGAGAACCAAGAGTGTCGCGTCACATCGGGTGTAGCGGCGTGCCAGTGTCGCGAGGGATTCTCCGGAGCGTCTTGTCGCGATGTTGATGAATGTGCAGCGATTCCGAATCTGTGTGGCGAAGGAGCGACATGCACTAACTTCCGAGGGGGTTACCGCTGCGGTTGTGCCGATGGCTACGAGCTAGTGGAGGGCCGCTGTGAAGACGTCGATGAGTGTGCCTTGGGGAGGGACCGCTGCGCTCCAGACCATGGCGTTTGTCAGAACCAAGCTGGTGGATACGATTGCTCTTGTGAAGACGGCTTCTTCGGTGACGGTTTTTTCTGCAAAGACGTCGATGATTGTGCATCAAATCCCTGTGATAACGGCGGAAGCTGCGAGAATAGTCCCGATGGTTTCCGCTGCGTTTGTGACCAAAATTATGGTGGTAGTGATTGTTCTGTCGCCTGCGTTTCGGTGACCTTCTCTGACGATAATCTTGAAGAGCTCGTTCGCGAGCTGGTTGAACGCCCGACTGGCTCGATTCTCCCCAACGATCTGCTGGAGCTCACTAGCTTAAGAATTCCAGCTGATTCGGAGGTGGCGGACCTCTCGGGCTTGGAGTGTTGGAGTAGCCTTGAGGAGCTTTATCTTCCGGAGACAACGATTACAGATCTATCTCCTCTGAAGAGTCTGAATAACCTGGAGCTGCTCGATGCCTCATGCGCAGACTGGAGTTCCTTTGAGCCGGTAGAAGACCTGACCCAGCTGCGACGCTTAAGGGTCGTGGCGAGCAACGCAGTTTGTCCGCAATTGACTCGACTCAGTTCATTTGCTGGTTTGGATTCGCTGTACCAGCTCGAAGAACTCAATATTTCCTCCCATGCATTTACTTCACTTGCGGGAATTGAAGCCATGAGCGGCTTGAAGCGCCTTTATGCCGGCGATAATCAGCTTACGGATATTAGCGACCTGGAGACGTCCTACGAACTGAGTGAGCTTGTTTTGCAGGATAATCTGGTTGATTCCCTAGCTGGTTTAAGTGGCTTGCATAATTTACGACGGCTCAACTTGTCTCAAAATAGTCTTGACGATCTACAAGGGCTTGCCCAGTTCCCCTCGCTGGACTTTCTTGACTTGAGCCAGAATTCATTGGAAACGGCTGACGGTCTAGAAATCCTGAGTGCATTGGGAGAGCTCAATATTTCCTTTAATCAGCTCTCCGATGCTGCGCCTCTAGCGGCTTTGACGACTGCTTCGAAAATCCAAATCTCTTCGAACCAAATTCAGTCATTAGGACCCTTGGTTGAAAACAAAGACTTTGGTCGGTCTGGTGAGTTATGGGTTGTCGATAACCCCCTTTCTTGTTCTACAGAAGCCGCGTCTTTTGAGGATTTAGAAAGCCGTGGCTTGTTGATTCGGGGGCAATGTCAAGAGCCCTGAGCACTGGGCTTTCGACTACAGTCGCCACTGGTCTTCTTTCGCCAGTTGACCTCCCTTGTACTGGGCTGCGCCTGTTCTGACTCTTCAGAAAGCTCTCGCTTGGGGAGCTGGAGGCCACCCGGAGCGAGAATAGATTCGTGGTCTTTCAACGAACGCAGCGGTAGGCCTGGCCACCTGACGCGCCAACAGTCGGGTTGACCATGCCGTTGTTGCTGAAGTCGAGGGCTTTGACCTTGATCAGGGGTTCGGAACCGCTGGATTCATTGGTCCAATAGAGGCTGACCAGGGTCCCGGGAAAGAGTTCGGCATCGACCGAGGGGAGCTGATTCAAAACAATAATCGCTGAAAGTTCTTCCTCGGAAGGCAAGCGCCAATCGCTCCAACCGCCTAAGTCTAAGTTTTCGCATTCGCTCGTGGCTTCAGCAAAGCTCAACTTCGATGTCATGGCCTCAAATCGTTGATAGTGTACACACGTCGCCTGGTCGATGACGTAGCCGCTTTCTGCGCTAAAGCCGGTCTCTCCAGGGGTGCAGCTCGCGGGGAGCGGCGTTTCTTCCAAATTTGCTGGGCTGTCGTTGTCGACGGCAATTTCTTCGTCTGTCGTGCCTAGTGCTGAAGGATCGCTTTCCGATGGCTCCAAGTTGTTCGAGGTTCCAGGGCTGGGAGCCGTTGTATCTGATGGCGCGGCAGCCGCACCGTTTTCTGCGCTCGGGGAGTCTTCTTCGACGCTAGAATTACCATTGGCAAATTCAATGGGGTCCTGCAGCGCTTCGCCGCAACCGAGGTTCTGTGCGCTGATGAAGAAGAAAAGGTGAGGAGAGAGAAGAAGAAGCTTTTGGTGTTTCATCGTTTACGAGAGTTCATGCTGGGTGCTGCTGCTAAGGCGGCAAAGTAGTCAAAGAGGCCGTATTCGTTGTTGGCGAAAGCTCGGCGCTCACTTTCAGCGAGACAAGCGTCGCCGCCCCCTCCCGAAAACGCGTAGGCGGCTAGCTGGCCACTGACACAATCGGTCATGACGGGAAGGGTGGTGAGGGTGTTCGCTAGCTCCGTGAGCCCATCAAAGGTGAGTTCTGTGCCATCGGGAGAAATGCCCTCCGCGAACGCATTGATGGGAAATCCGTTTTCTTCGCTCCGATAGCGCCCTGCAGCATCAAATGACTCAAATGCAAAACCAAAAGGTTCAAAACTACGGTGGCATGCTTGGCATCCTGGACTGCCGTGGGCATTTTCAAAGCGTTCACGCGTTGTATTTGCGGGTGGAGCTTCTTCAATCGCAGGGACAACATCTGGTACGGGAGGCGTACTTCCGCAAAGTAGCTTTTCAAAAACAAAGAGCCCACGAAAAACGGGAGAGCTCATCGCTGGGTGCGCATGGGCTGCCAGAAAAGAACCTTGGGCGAGGAGCCCAACACCTTGACCTTGCGGACGCTCGGTATAGGTGTGCTCAGCGGTCTGACTCCCATAGCCATAGTGAGAGGCTAGAGTCGCATTGGTGAATGTGAACGGAGAAGTTAACAGATCGTAGACATTGCCACCTTGTTCGACAATCACCTCCTGGAGATAGAGGCGCGTTTCTTCCACCATCGCCTCCGCGATAGCATCGAAGTTCTCAATGCCGTCTTTGACGTCTCCTCGAACCTGTCCGAACTCAATCCATTGCTCTAAGAAGTCCATCAAGACCTCTTGACCCCTTGCGGAACGCAGCAGTTCCTTTGCAACAGCGACGCGAACTTCAGCATCGGCAAACTCGCCGGCGCGCGCGCGTTCAAATAGTTCTGCGCTGGGCGTTGTTCCAGAGAACGTGTAGGCCAATTGGGTGGCGACGTCTTCAGGGCTTAATTCGCCGTTGGCGTCGCCCAGCTCATCTCGATAGACGAAAAAGGGCGATTGCAACATTGTCACGAGCGTCCACTTGATCGCCGTGGCGAAATCGGAGCGTTGCAGCACGGATTCGAAGTAGGTGGTGAGTTCCACGCTCTCTTCTGTTGTCAGGACGTGGCGGTAGATTCTTTCCCCATAGGTGCTGAGGAGCTCCTCGGCGCAGGCCAGGTCAGCGTTGTCGGCGCAAGGCAGTATTTCTCTGAAGTGGTCGTCATTTGTCAGAAGAGTCGCAACCTCGAGCGCGCTTTTGAATATTTCCTCGGCGCGTTGTGGCCCAACGAGCAGAGTCCGCGCATCGGTGGTGAATCCAGATATTCCTACGGGATCAACTCCGAGTTGACGACCTTCCCATTCGCCTTGAATCTCGGGAAAGATGTCGAGAATCGAATGCACATACTCCTTCGACGTGAGTCTCCGCAGAGCGGCAGGCGCCTCATTGGAGTCTGAGCAGCGCAGGCTAAGGTTGATTCTTTCTTCGTCGTTGCCAGGGGAGCCTTCTTCGCCGGAGTCGTTTGAATTTTCCGCGCCTTCATTGGTGCTATCGCTTCCGTCACTGAGGGGGGCGGTACCACATGAAAAAAGAAGCAGTGAGGAGATGATAGTCAGCGGTAAGAGTTG
>JAKVCH010000164.1 GCA_022447485.1 Polyangiaceae bacterium
TTCGTCTTCATTGGGAGAATTGCTTTCGTTGCCGCCTTCAGTTGGTGCCTGCAAATCGCCATCATCTTTGCCAACCACGAGTGTTTCGGGTGGGGGCTCCGGCGTTGCTGAGAGGGGGGGGGAACTGGTGGAGGGGAGTGGAGAGTTGCTCACGTTGGCTGTGGCCTCTTCATTGTTACCTGAAAGCTCGATGTCCTGCTCTGGAGCCTACACGAGCTCAACGGCGCAGCTGGTCAGGGATAGGCCGAGGGTCAATTGTGTGAGCCAAAGATGACCGAGCCAATTCTTCACCCGTTGGTCTGGAGCCTTTTGGTTGAGAGCCTTTTGGTTGAGAGCCTTTTGGTTGAGAGCCTTTTGGTTGAGAGCTGAGTGCTTGTCACTGGAGGGTCTCCGTTTTTTTGTGTTCTGCATCAACCGCTATGTCCGCAGCTCACGGTTTTCATCTTTGCTTAGGCATTTTGTTCAATTTAGCGGCATCAGAGCCTTTGGTGGCAGGGAAGTAATTACCTTCATTCTGTTCTTACTAGAACATGACCAGAGGATTAATTTTTTAAGGCAGAGCCTGAATTATTGACTATAACCAAATAGGGAGGTGGCCATGGGCACTATGATGACGGATAGGGCGGAACGAATCACCGTTGCGATAGAAGAAACAGACTTTGGCATGCACGTGCTGCAGGAGGCCTTAATGTTGGCCTCACGCTACCGCAGAGCGCAGGTTTACGTTTTACACTGCATTTCCAGTAAAGAACTTTTGGACAATATGCCGCCCCAGCACTCGATTGCGCTGGGCTCAGCGGAAGACCGAGCCCAAGAGGCGTTTTTAGATAGGGCCGACCAAGTCCTAAAGAAGGTTGAGAAAAAGGTTGGCGGAGCAGTCGCCGAAGCCGTGGAATTTACCATGCGCAGAGATATCCCTGAACATGCAATTGAAGTTTTTGCAGAGCAACTAGATGCAGACTTAATCATTATGGGGAGCCACGGTCATCGAGGAATGAGCCGGCTTTTTCATCATTTGACGAGTGAGCACGTTGCTCGACACGCAAATTGCAACTTGCTGCTGATTCACAAGAAAGAGCCCGAGGTTGAGGTTGAGTTTGCAAAAGCCTGTCCTCGATGCGTTGAAGTGAGGCAACAGACAGGCGGCAAAGAGTTGTTTTGTGCCCAACATCGGGAAAAGCATGGTCGTCGACACAGTTATCATTATGTGGGTCGAGCTTTAGGCTAATTCATCAGGCATGGGCTTTGGGCTCATTGACCCAGCTCGAGTGTGAGGCTCTTTCAACCTGATGAATATTGAAGCGGCCTAGGTGAGTACGTCTTTACTCAGCCCTGTCTGCTTCCGTTCAGCCTGGGGGGAGCCTGAGTTCATCGAGCCTCTTCCGATTGTCGGCGGCTTCACCTGGTGGTTCTTCCTGGCCGTCGGCTTGCAGTCAATCAGCGTGGAGTGAGCCGTACCGAGCTCTGGGGTTCGACTTTCATTTGCCCGTCGCCTCAATGGTGCGGCTCGCCCTTCATTTGCACAGCGCCTAAATGGTGCGTTTGTATCGTTTAGGTGCGTATCAGGAGGATACGTCATCGAGGTGTAGGGGCTGACGCTGACTCGATAAATCGAAAATTCCCCTTCGAAATTGTCCAATTCCGAATTTTGAATAGCAGAGAGGCGTTTGGCACAAACGCTGCTCTTGAATGGCAGTACGCCCTCAGTGTGTTTCTGGCGCTGAGAGTTTTCTTCGAATTTTACCAAAGGTCATTCAGGTGCAAAAAATGCTTAGTTCCAGACAGCCAATTAATACTCCGTTTCTCCGAATTCTCAGGCAGTCAATTTGGCGGCCATCAGCCGTTATGCTCTGTCTCACCTCACTAATGGTGGGCTGCGAGAAGCAAGAAGTTGAGCCCACTGCTCAGAAAGAATTTGGTCAGATGCAAATGAATCTGACTGCTGACGATCCTGAGGGTCGCGAGCTACAGCTCAAGGGTTGTGACCTTGAGGTAAAGGGTCCGAGTTCTTTGAATCTCGATTTGAGTCTGGTCACGAGTGATGACCTACAATTGGTTTTGGAAGCTGGTGACTATGAAGTTAAGCTTGATGGCGATTGCTTCTTCGAAACGACAGAAGAGTCCGAGCCGGAAATTCTGCCTGCTCAGCTGCTCAGCGACAGGGTGCAGAAAGCGACTGTAAAGCCCGAGCAAGTCAGCCAAGTCACTTTTGCCTTCTTGGTGCAAAATCAGGAGGTGATTCTGGATACCGGTGATTTAGACGTCGACTTTCAAGTCTTCTTCGAGAATTGCAAAGAGGGGGAAAAGCGGGCGATATCTTGTTCAAAAGAGGGCATGTTGGGCGATTCGACATTGGTCTGCCAAAACGGCAAGTTTGTCGAGGATGGTCAAGGTTGTGTCGTCTCAACTACGCCTCCGACTGCTGCCGAAAATACCGTGGCACTTTGCCTTGACCAAAGTGATAACGATGATGATGGCCTCGTCGACTGTCAGGATCCCGATTGCGAAACCCCATTGAAGGCAGCCGGACTGTCTGGCGATCTTTGTGCAGCAACTCAACGACGTTGGGTGGGTTTTGATGGAGCCAAGGAGGGAGAACCGGCCTCTGCCGTTTTGAATACTGAAGAGAGCAAGGGCTCTCGCATGGTTTTCGACGTGGCGATGACAGGTTATTTTACCGAATTGAGAGCTGCGCCCCATGGGGAGATTTTCGAAAAGATAAGTGTCCCTGGTGCCGCGCGTGGCAGAGATGCTGGGACACCCGATCTTCCGAGCATTCAATTTGATGTTGGCGTTCCTTTGGGCCGGGACTTCGGGGACGACGTGAAATTTCAGGTGCAAACGATCAAAACAGAAGATGTCGAGGGCGCAAATATTTGGCCGGTAGTTTATCCGTCTACGGATACACGAGGAGCCCCTGATTCGAGTCCTGAGGTATTTGTTCAAGACCAAAAAGTTTATCAAAGCAGCGAGTTTCCAGTCTCTCGGCGAGAAGGGGTTGTTCGCGGCCTCAACTTGAAAAATGGCAAGACGGTGGGGCAAGTTCGCGTTCCTCTTGCTTCTTTGGATCCCAGTGCTCAGAAGCTGAGTCTAGTCACCAAGGCGCGAATCATCCTCCTGGTGCCTGGACAGTATGAAACACAGCCTCCCGTATCTCGGGAGAAGTTTCGAGAATTCGAGATAGGTCTCATTAACTGGCGGTTGATCAAGGAATTCTATCCTTGGTCTCCGATATTTTGCGATCGCTACCTGGCCATCTATCCGGATGATTCCTACGAGGCCGCTCTACGACCCTTACTTTCCCAAAAGCGACGACAAGGGATGTTCGTGAAGAAGACAGAGATGAGTGAAATCGAATCAACCTACGGTTTAGGGTGCGGGGCGATTCGTGCGACAATTGCCGACTTCGAAGCAACAACTCCGGATTATTGCGATACCTATGCTTTGCTCGTGGGCGATACTGACACAATCCCACTGTGTACTGCTCCCACGGGTGATCCTACGGATGACCTTTACGCTTCGACGGATGGTGATGACCTCGACGAAGAAGTCTACCTTGGACGTCTTTCTGTGAATGACCCAACTGACCTGGAACATCAGGTGAGCAAGATCCTTGCCTACAGTGACAGCCCTGCTCTCTTTTTCGATTATGGCTCATCTCTACTATGGGCGCATAAAGAGGGAGCTCCGGGTAAGTACGTTGGGGCCCATGAAACTGTTCGTACGACTGCCTATGCAGTTTCACCCACCTTCACAGCTCATTATGGTAGTGTCGCTGGTACGACTGATCTCAACGTGGTCTCAATGGTCAATAATGGAATGGGTATCGTAGCGTATCGCGGCCATGGCTCTTCGAGTTCAACAGCAACTGGTTGGAATCAAACAAGCGAATACTTCAATGATATCGATGTAGCGATGCTGGAAAACCCAATGAATAAGTCGCCCGTACTTTGGTCCTTTGCATGCACCAACTCGAAGCTAACCCAGGAGGATTCTATCTCTGAACTCTGGATGAGCATGACGGATACATTGGACAACCCTGTTGGCTCGGTCTCGGCCTACGGTGCCACTGAGCCATCTTATACAGATCAGAATCATATTCTGGATCAGTGGATGTTCCGAGCCGTCTTTGATGAAGGCCTCGTTCGACAGTCTCATGCTATCGAGCGAGCCGAGGCTCAGATGGGTGCGATTGTCGGTAGTTCGAATGCGTGGCTCTATCTCCTTTTAGGAGATCCAGCCATGGATATTCGTCGCAGTTATGTGCCTCTGCCGATTATATCTTGGCGCCTTCGTCCAGAGATTTGTCTCTCGGCAATCTGCGAAGTGTCAGGAGTGATTCAGGATGAGCTAAAGAAGCCTTTGCCTTTTGCGCGGATCTCATTAGTTGTCGGTGCAGATACCGAGAACCCACAACAATTCAGCGTTTATGCTGATCAGAATGGTGAGTTCTCTTTGCAACTGCCTGAGCTTTCGGAGCCCTCTTTGGACGTCTTTGTTCGTTCCGACGAAGGCGCCTCTCTTCAGCAGGCATTTGCACTCAATTAGCATCGACGAGTGAGTTTTCCTCGGGCCTTACTTTTCAGGACCCGAGGGGAAATCACGGAGCCAGAGTGAAGCGCCCATAAGGTGTTTCGCTCTGGTTTTTTCGCAAACTGTTAGGTGAGAATTCTTTCGGGTAGACGGCGTATCGGTGCTTTCGGGCAGGGACGAGCCTTTTCGTTTCAAGTCGCGAGTCAAGCACGTTGCCCTTCTCGGAGCATTTCGCGAGCGATGAGGGCCGGCGAGACGCAAATACGAGCGCCGTCAAAAGAAATGATATCTTTACTTTCGTCGAGGAGAAACTCGACCAGGACACTCGGGAGCTCAGGCCTCCGGTGACGTTGACTCGCGAGGGCGAGGAGAGCGGCCAACGACCGTTCGTCCGTTCTTTCAGGCAGGGCTTCGCTGCGCTCTGCAAAGAGAATCACTTGGTCGATCTCATCGAGATCATTTTCAGAAAGAATTTGACTAAAGGGTTCTCGGTTGCTGAAGATCTCAAGGTCGAGTTGCCCAAATTGAAGATGTTCCGGCGCGATGCTGTCTTTCTCCTGCAGGACTTCGGAGGAGAGGTACTCACTTGCCCGGGATTTCAATAGGTGCATTAAATGCGACTTTTCGCCATCCCGAGCGCAAATTTTAACGCGTTGAGGGCGCTGAGTGGCATTCAGGTGTTCTAGGAACTCTAGAGTCGTTCCGCTGAAGCCCACGCAGAAGAGATGACCTGAGCGAGAGTTTGAGGAGGGCTCACTTTGTTCCAGTAGCTGATAGAGACTTTTTCCAATTAAAGCGTCTCCTGCAAGTAGCCTTGCTTGAGGAAGGATCTCCTTTGCCAGGGTTCTTAACTCCGGCGCGCTCAGTTCAATCGTTAGTTTTGGGCCATGATGAAGCGATTCATATTCTTGCAAATAGCGTTTGAGTGTGGCCAGTGTTCGAAGCCAGCGAGGGGCGTGTTCTTCTAAGTTGGCCGAGATGGCGTCTAAGCCTGGGTAATAGACTTCGGCAGCGCGATGTAACGCTGTACGGTTGAGGTGCTTTACACTACTGAGGCGACCTGTTCTGAGGATGAGTCGATGTTCAGCTTTTGGATAATTGAAACGTCGCCGAAGACGTTCTAGCTGATCGGCCATTGGCTCCTGCACGAAGAGTACAATCGTTCTCTTGGGCTCTCGAGCAAGAAGCAGGCGTATCAGCTCTGGAGCACGATCACTCCAGCCAAGAATCACTACGTGTTCCTTGAGTACTACGGGTGTGGTGCCTGAAGATAGCCTGGTGAGCTTTTGATCGAGCCACTGGGTCATGACGGCTGCCACTCCTCCAACGAGGAATGCTGTGCCGCTAATACTCAGCAGTATGGATAGTAGTGCCCGGCGCAGAGAACTATCATCATCGCTCAGGTAGCCGCTGTCGCTGACTCGCAGAAGCGCCCACCAAAGCGCAGCGAATGGGTCTTGGCTCTTGGACGTCTGACTGACTTCTAGAAAAATACCGCCCACCAAGGTGATGATGGTCAGTAGAAGTAGAATAATACCTATCCTCGCGAGAGGACCTCGTAAAGCAATACGCTCCAAGCGAAAGATGAGCCAGTTTTTCACTCTTTCATTGGATACGGATTTTTTCTAGGCGGCAATTCCTGGGGCCGTGGTCGGGGTTTTCAAAGATCTTCATGGCTCTTTTCATGAAGACCAGGCAGAGTTTACATTGAATGAGGGAGTTAGAGTGGGCCACGCCGAAAGGTTTCGAAGTGATCACCGTAGCGACGAGTTTTGAGTCGCCTCACTCGACCTTTGGTCCCTTCCAAGTAGATCGCTATGGATTAGCGTGGATTGTGGAAGGCGGCGGCGTGAGTTGTCTCGATACCGAATCGTTCACCGTGGGGCCTGGCCACTTACTCCTCATGCGACCTGGCATGACGCTCCGCCACGATTGGGGGCATGAACGTAGCTTTCAGAGTTTCATTGTTTTCGATTTCGAGGAATTGGGTCAAGCCTGGCCTGCCGTCAGCGCGTGGCCTTTGAGTCGAGACTTTTCTGGAGAGAGACTCTTCTTTGACCTTTGGAGGCAGCTATTAGCTCTCGAGCATGCGCCTGGTGGTCGCTCTGGACAGGTCACCTTCTTTGCAGAATTGCTTCTTCGCCTTACCCTGGAGGGGGGGACTCGTACTCCTGCGCAAACG
>JAKVCH010000165.1 GCA_022447485.1 Polyangiaceae bacterium
AGACCATGAGCCTTCGATGCGGGTTCGGACGCTCAACTCACCTGAGGCACCGGTCCAAGCCAAATGCACATCACTTTGCGCAAAAGCGGCCAAAACGGGGGTTGCCTCTGTCTTGGTATTCCCATCAGGACTCACCGCTTCCGCTGGCCCGAGCCATTGTCCCCCCACGTCCAACCTCTGAAAGAAGACCTGAGGGAGAACACCGCTCCCTTCGTCTGTGGGCAACTCTACACTCCATGCCAGGTTAAGAATATTGTCCGCTCCTAGAGCCATTGAAAAGTCCAGGACATTGCCGCTTGTTGGACCAACACTCGCGCGCTTCCAGTTTTCAGCATTTTGACCCGATCGCCAGATCTCTAACTGGCCGCCAACAATTGATCCCACACTAATCGCCGCATTCTCATTTACCTTGAGTTGGCGTTTTGTTCCTTGGGCGAGTGTCGTGCTCGCTCCTCTCTCCCAAGTACCACCAACGCGTAAGTCGACGACGAGGTCTCCAAATTCTCGGTAAACATGCACACCGAGACCATCACTCGTCGAATCGAGCAAAGGTTCGGCGCCGGGCACCGCTGAGGTGCTCAAGGCGTCGAGACCATCTATCCAACTTCCTGTTGTCGAAGTCCAATCCGCCCGATAGACAGCACTGCCTACGGTGAAAGCTGTGAATGCGTTCCCTGCATCATCAATACTGAGTGGCCCTCGATCGGTGCGCTCATACACCAGGCTTCGGCTTCCCCAAACGTCCTCGTCGTAGCTTAAAGAAAAACGCTCCGTGAACGTACCATCTACTTCCATTCCCAAGAGCATCGCTTCACCCTGCGCGCTGACGTCAAGGTCTAGGTTTCCTAGGTTCGGCAGATTCAACACCTCCTCAAAGGATGTACCCGTCGCACCAGTTGCGGTGCGAAAACGCTTCTTCTGGGGAGCGCTCAAGGGATTTCCAGCGAGGTCTGTCAATGTTGCCGGGATCTCAAGGATAAAGGATTGCGCAACAGGCAAAACTTCGCGGGGAACGACGCGCATCTGCGGTCCACCATGCTGAATATCGATCGCGATTTCTTCTCCATTGTTCGCGACGACTCGAATCTGTGCGGCCACTACACTCGCTGGGTCCAGGTCTTCACTAAACGCGATATCAATAGCGGTATCTCTTGGTACCAATGTATTATTGATGAGGAGATTGGGGGCGTACGCGATGGCATTCGGGGGAAAGACATCCTCTAGCTCTGCGCATTCCACGGAGCCATCAGCGCAGATACATTCTCCCGCCGAGCAGAGCGGACGCGCTCCCGTGCAAGCGTTCTGAACGACCCATCTTCCGGCGATGCAGGAGCGAGGAAGCAGGTTACCCAGGCAATCCACACTTCCGGTGACGCATTCGCGGCAATCACAACTACCCCACCATCCACCAACGCAAGATCGCACGCCCGTTTTCGACTCGTCACACGCGCATGCCTGACTAATCCCCTCCGGCGCGCAGGCGCAAACATTGTCTTCGTCGACCTCGCCGTCACAGTCATTGTCGAAACCGTCACATATTTCCAAAGCTGCCGAGTGAACTGCTGCACTGGAGTCGTCGCAGTCTGTCTTGCCAACTGCGTAGCCTTCCACCGGCGCACAACTCAGAACAAATTCTCCGTCTTCGCCGAATTGGTCACCATCGCTGTCCGGATACCATTGCACCGGGGTGGCATTCACATCGACTTCGCCATCGCAATCATTGTCGATCTCGTCGCAGATTTCAGGGTAGCTGCTATTTTGTCGAAATTCCTGATCGTTGCAGTCTGTACCGCAATTCAAGGCGCCTCCAGGCTCCTCATTGCAGCAGACAGAATCGATCTCTCCATCAGCGTCGACATCGAGGAAACCAAAGGTCGACGGATCGCAATCCTCATCATGGTTGGGGTTTGTCGGACTACACACTTCAAAATTTCCTGGGAATCTCTCGGGGTCCCGGTCATCGCAATCGGCCCCAAGACTTGCACCATCGGGTCCCTGGCACGACGCATCTCGATAACCATCTCCGTCAGCATCCGGCGCCTCGAAGACACAAGTGTTGCGCTCGTGTGAGCAGAAGTCTCGCGTACACTCAATGCCGTCATCACAGATAGGGGGCTCAGCCTGCTGACACTTTCCTTCGGTGCATGTCTCTTGCCCATTGCAAAAAACTCCATCGCTGCACTCAGCATCCCTCTCACAATCGACAGCCGCAACGTCACTCCGTTCAGCCCCGTCACTCCTTGATGAAGCCCCTCCGAGAGTGGCATCTAAGTCGGCAATCTCACCCTCTGTCTGCTGACAACCTATCAATGCTCCTGCCAGTAACAAGGCAAAAGCGCTCCATTCATGCGCACGCATGGCGGCCCCCTTACCAAGACCTCAAACATAAATCTCTCATAATTCAGATTGTTTAGAAAGGTTACCAACGCGCGAATCAAAGGTAGCCGCATGGAAGCGAAGTACTTTGCTCAACGACACGCAGCGAGTCATCATTCGTGCTGAAGAGAGTAACGTCAGGCCCGTACCCACAGAGCTCGCTGCGAAAAGCCCCAGCCCACGCCGCTGCAGCATCAAAGCACGCGGGCTCACCTTCGGCGCAGAATGTGATCGACACAGAGCCGCTCTCAACAAATGCTTATTTGTGATGAGTTCTGTCGGCTGAAAACGTGGCGCCGTCCCGTATTTCTAAGGCAGCTTCATCGATTCGACAGGAACTCGACCCTTGCCTAGCTTCACCAACCAATGGCGAATGTGCAGAACTCAGAGAAGCTCAATCGAGCGGAAAGGGAAGAGGCTTACTATCCCGCGCCTATCCTGAAGGTTGCTCTGGCCACCGGGCTCAGCGGCGGCACTTATCTATTTTGGTGGAGCTATCAATGCTGGCGAGCGTATCGCCACGCGAATGGGTACGGTGCCTCTCACTTCTGGCAGGCTGTCGGAGAGCGCAGCGGCTACCACGTCAGCCCGTTCTTACGCTCGCTCCTCACCGGGGCATATCTCTTTGCTCTTCTGCCCGCAATGGCGAGAGACTGTCGGGACAGGAATGCCAAGTGGTTGCTACCACCCCTACTTCTGGCTCTTCTCCTCAACGTGAGCATCGTCCTTCCTCAAGGTTGGCTTGGGTTCATCTTGCCAGGCCTCCTCATGGTGCCGATTCAAAGTAGCGTGAATGCGGCAAATGAAAAATGGCGTAGTGAATCCTGGTCGCTTCGACCCGCTGAGGTATTCGTCGTGCTTGTTGGGCTCATGATTCAATTGGGAGGCGAGTCATGACCTGGAGCATCACCCCGTACTTCCTACTCCCTGACGGAACTCAGGTTCGCTACTATTCGATCCTGGCTCTTGTGGCGATGGTCACCGCATTTGCACTCATCAGAGCTCAACTCCGGCGATTAGCTGCGCCAGTTGAGGAGCCAGGCGACTTTTTCATTGTCTGTTTTCTATCGACGATTATCGGTGCACGTTTGGGACATATGGTCTTTTACGACCTCGACGTCTTAATCGATCGCCCACATTACCTTTTTCAGATTTGGCGCGGAGGACTCTCCTCGCATGGGGCATTGTTGGGATTGTTCCTTGGCTGCAGGCTCATCTCGTTGCGGCGAGGTTTACCCCTTTTTCAATCGATTGACCTTCTCCCTCTTCCTCTTCTTCTCGCAGGATTTTGGATTCGCATTGGCAACTTCTTTAATTCTGAAATTGTTGGTCGAGTCACGACTAGCTCCTGGGGAGTGAGGTTCCCTCGGTACGATGCGGCTGTGATGGAGGTACCCTTGCGCTATCCAGTTCAGCTCATGGACGCTGTGTTTTGCCTGGCGCTTTTCCTCGGGCTCCTCCTCGTTAAAAAAAAGCCCCTCTTCACGAAGGTGGGAATGCTCTCTGGAGTCTCGCTCTTCTTGTACTCTATCGGGCGTTTTCACATCGAATTCTTCAAAGAATACCAAACGCTGCCGATAGGAAGCCTGACAATGGGTCAATATCTAAGTGTGCTCACGCTGGCCGGTGCAATTGTGATTATCGCAATCAGCTACCGCAGACAAAGAGCGTCTACATGGGTTGTGTCCATCGCTTCGCCATCAGCAGCCAATGCAAAAGCTATGACGACGTGACGACGCGCTCGATGGCGTTGCTACCCCTTCATGCTCGAAGAGAAAGTATTTCAGAGGCGTCTTCACCATGCTGAGCTGAACGAGCCGAGGAACTCACACCCCATCCGCCGCTCCGGCATCGGCGAACTCTTGACCCAATGAGCTTTCGATCGCTAGTCTCAAACCCATGCAGAAGAAGTTATTTTGGGCTGGGGTAGCGCTGGGCGGCTTTTCTATACTCCTATCACTCGGTGCGGCTAGCTTGAATGCTAGCGGGCAACCAGAGGTTGGCCTGGGAGGTGTCGTCGGCTTTGTGGGAACCGCATTTTTCTTCGTGTTCGCCTCGTCCCGAATCCCTCACTGAGAGCTCCGTCATCGGGGAATTGAGCTCAGCTCCGTCGGCCTAACTCTAGAACCCTGCTTCAATTTTAAGTGACTTATCATTGTGACTAGGCTTGTTTCCGTATCTGGTGGAGATATCTGTGATGCCTTTCGAGGGGAGTCTGACGACGGCTCGGTAATTTTTATCAAGAAGAAAAATCGAGCACCGGCCGGTTTCTTCGAAGCAGAAGCACGAGGCCTGTCACTCCTATCGGAGGTGGCAGGTGGCCGCCTACTGGTGCCGAAAGTGCTGTCTTACGACTCTGAGCAACTCGTTTTGGAATGGCTTCAATTCGGGCCCAGGAACGCTAAGGCAGATGAGGCCCTTGGGCGTGGTTTGGCCGAACTCCATCGGGCCACGCTTTCTGATGCTCAACGGGAGCGCGCCCAGATGCCTGGCTTCATCGGTCCGCTCCCATTGTTTAATCAGATTGAGGAGGGAGTCGCCTGGTCAGAATTCTTCTGGGAGCATCGTCTTCGCCCCTTTCTTCAAGGCCTCACAGCTGTGCCACGAGAAGTTGAGCAAAACTTCGACACCCTCAGCTTGCGCCTCAAAAGTTTTGGAGTGGATGAGGAGCCACTCAGCCTCGTACACGGCGATATGTGGTCTGGGAATGCAGGCGCTGTTGGCACTCAACCAGCGCTCTTTGACCCTTCGTCCCACCTGGCTCATCGAGAAGTCGACTTGGCAATGATGGCTCTCTTTGGAGGGTTCTCCGAAACCGTCTGGGGAGCCTATCAAGAAGCCTACCCTCTTCATCCGGGCTTTTCCGAGAGAAAGGATCTCTACCAACTCTATCCCGTCCTCGTGCATTGGGCGCTCTTCGGCAGTTCCTACTGCACGATGGTGCAAGAACGAATCGAGCGTCTACTCTAGAAGCCCAGGTGCCGCTGAGCGCAACCAGCCCCGCTGAGAAAAGCACTCCGCCTGGGCCGAGTGCCAACGGGAAAATCAAGCGCTCGAAGCTTCCTCCAGAAGCCGCCCAATCACTCGACGACTTCTCACCATAAAGTCATGACCGAATACCGAAAAACGAAGGTTCTCCACCTCCGGAATGATGGCACTTGATGGCGGAAGAATCGTTTGATCAAATCGCGTATGAAGCCCGACGATTCGCTCCACGGGAAGAGTGGTGATCGCAGGCAACTCTCTGAGAAACGAGCTACCAGGCGTCATTTCGCGCGCGGCTCGTCCCGGCGCCAGGCGGGCAACGTGCGTCCCTGCATGAGGGCCAGAAATTGCACAAAAGAGAGGATACCTTTTCGTCCCTCCGTACTCTTGAAGGTAGCGACGCACCACAAGACACCCCATGCTAAAGCCGATCAAGAAAGTCTGCTCCGGTCGATAGGGCTTCAATTGGTCCTGCAGCTCGTGAGCAAGGTGCGTGATGCCGTAACGTCCCCAAGAGGACTCAAAGGTCACGTGATGAACACCATACCCAGCGCTGCACAACGCTGCATGGAGCTTCTTGTAAGCGCGACGGGGTTGACGATAACCCGGAACGATGATCGCCGTGGTGAGCACGCTTTTAAGAGAAGACCAAAGCGTGCTGATTTTCAAGAACCGAAAATGGCTCACGAAAAGGATAGCCTGGTAAGTTCCACAATTTGCTTGACCGCCATCGGCAGACTGGTGACGAGGTTCCGTGCGCACACGGCGATGAACGGCGGCCCACTGAGCTCGCTACGAAAGAAAATTTCGGCCAGCTAGCGCAGGACGACCGAAAGGCCAGAACCTCTCAGTCCCCATCGGACCTCTCAGTCCCCATTGGGTAGCCAGGCCCTGAAACTCGCCGTTGCATGGTAACCACGTGAGACGCCATCACGCTGGGAACGCAAAAAAAGACAGAAGAACCAAACACCTCAGCCTTGTTGCGCGTGTGTAGAAAGCCGTACCACGAGGTAGTTGAAACCGAGCCAAGACCGCGAGGGTGCGTGGCGCAGAGTTGTCGACTCGACCCCGAGGCCGGAAGGGAGCTCCGAGGAAACGATTGACGCCGGCTCGGGCGCAATGTTATCGACCCGTCAGATGCATCCTGCGTCCTTGTGCTGACTTGAGAAAGTGACCTGACAATGAAAAAGACAATCTTGCTCGCCTCCCTTGCAGGCGCGATTACCGCCATCGCCCTCTCGGCTGGAACGGCGACCGCATACAACTCGATGCCTGGGCTAGCCGCGCATACGACAAACCGGGGCGACATCACCTGTCTTTCGACGAACTGGGCGGGCGT
>JAKVCH010000166.1 GCA_022447485.1 Polyangiaceae bacterium
TACGGGTCGCGCTACGAGGCTGAGCTCCGTCGAGTCTGTCGATAATCTGCGATAAACCGCGGGTCTTTCCTCTCGCTGGGAGCGAGGCATCGCGAAAAGTCAGCGCTCTCTAGCACCTGACGCGGTCTGCCTATTTAAGTGTAGTCTAATGTCGTACAATTCTTGACATGTATGTTATAGTCTGGAACTCTTTGTTTTGGAGGAACGGCTATGCGAAATAAAAGAATGATTCATCGGCGACCCACTCGTCACAGCATGCGAGCAGCTTGCCAAGTGGTTCGGCTGGCAGACTTCTCACTGATTGCTGATCGAATGGAGAACCTGTCGACTTGGGGTTGTCTTGTCTCACCGGCAGATCCTGTACTGACGGGTGAACACGTGCTGGTGTCTTTTCAAATTCCCGGCACGGATGAACGCCTAGAGGTGGACGCGACGGTGACCAGGGTGATTCATGGTCGTCGTCCTGGCGAGAACACAAGAAAATTGGGCCTCGAATTTGAAAACCTCGCACCCTACGAGCGCTTTCGACTTCGCCGTGCCTTGCGAGAGCGGCCAATTGTCCCGCCTGGGCCACGTCCCGGTCGTCGCTCGAGACAATTCGATCTCGCGGCGTTGCTGGCTTGAGCTCGGCGGCGGCGCGCGCCTCCGAAATTCTTTTTGAGAAGAATCATTCAATCGCACTCACCCAAGGAGTGCGATTTTTTGTTTTTGTAGGATAGTGTATGCCTTCTCACCCTGACTCAGTTGAGCCAACGATGAGTCCTCTCTTAGAGGAATATTCCAGCTTGGCTTTTCGGTTATTGCAGATCTGAAATGTTCTATGTTGCTCTAACTCGAAATTTGTGTCTGCGCCGTGAAACGATGTCCTCTGTAGCTAGTTTTGGTCAGGGGCAGCGGGACTTATTCCAAGATTTTTATCAAATTCACTCTTCGGGGAAGATTTGTCCGACACCCATCGGTGTGCGAAGAGTAGGGCGGGATCCATTCGGTTCCATTCTTTTCGTACCAGGTTGGTTGGCTCATGCTTCTGTTTCCTACGAGGTGAGACGGTCAACCAAAAGCTCGAGTCGACTATGCATCTATTCCGCAACCGTCATTCACAGCAAAAACTAGCTCTACAACGCCGTACTTTCCTCAAGGCCGCCGGTTTGGGTATTTCGGCACCGCTAGCACTTCGCATGTCGCAACTCGCGATTGCTGAGCCAGGTGGGGCCAATAATCGGTTCATGGTTGTTTATGTTCCGCATGGTTTGCCGAATGAGCACTACGAAGTGGGCGATAATTGTGATCTTGCTCAGGCGGGCGTTGGGATTCTCTCGCCCCTCGAGCCTTACAAGAAATACCTGACCGTTCCCCGCGGAGTGACGAATAATTATTCCACCAACCACGCTGCGATTCGCAGCACCCTGACCGGCAATGGAAAGAGCAATTCGATCGACTTCGCGATTGCCTCGGAGTTGGGTGTAACGGCCCACGCTCTAGCCGTTCGTCCCAACGAATACTGTGGTTCTTGGGGAGCGTGCACGATTGCCGAAGATGGTCACCTCTTGAAGCATGGTGGTTGGGCAGGTCCGGTGATGAATCCTGCAGATGCCGTCGCCGACCTTTTTTCTGGTTTGAGCGCCTCGAGCAGCCCAGCGGATAGTGTCTTACAAGACGCTCAATTCCGTGCGGCAGCCCTTCAGCTCACTGAGGGCGAAGTCAGCTCGATGAAGGCCGCTTTGGCTGGGCTCACCGCCGAAGAGAATAAATTGCAGCTTCATCTTGAGTCCCTCCAGGCGATTCGCTCGAACATCGAAAATCCTTCACAAATGGTGAGTTGCGATAGTCGTCCTAGTTTACCGTTGGTCGACGCCGCTGCTGGCGTCGATGAGCTAGCTGAAGAAAATTTCGGCACATTATTGAAAGGGCACTTGCAGGCAGCGGCGCAGGCTCTGCGCTGTGGCTCCGCTCGGGTGGTTGCCCTTCAGCTTCTGCACACGAACGCGAATCAAATGATGAACTTCCCGGGAGGACCGGGCATCGCCGGCTCGCACCATGCTGATTTATCTCATGCAACCACCGCTTCTCGGCGCGAAGATTTTGCGAAGGCCCAGAAGTGGATTTACCAAACCTTGGCCGATGAGGTTTTGTCCGTGCTGGATGTGCCTGACCCAAGCGGAGCGCCTGGCGAAACCGTTCTGGATAATACGACTATTCTTGTCTGTTCAGAGATTGCCGATGGTGCAGAGCACAACTCTGAGCATCTGATTACCCCTCCGCGACCGCAATTTGCTTTCCAGGGAAGTGAAATCGGCACCTACTTGCCTTGGACGATTATTGGGCGAGGAGGCGGCTACTTCCAGGGCGGGATCTCCCCCTATGTGAAACAAGAAGATCATCGCAATGTTTTGGCAGCGGTAGCTGAATCAATGGGTGTTTCGCTCACTAACTGGGGTGGTGCTGCACTGACTCCAACAGCGGCGCTGAGAGGATGAAAGGACAGACCATGAAAAAAACAATGTTCTTTCGTTCGTCTTTTGCACTCACTCTCGCCTGTTTTGGCGTGGCCTGTGGCTCACCTCCTCCCTTAGGCTCTGAGGAAGAAAATGGCTCTGGAGGCGGTTCGAGTGGTCTCGAAGGTAGTGGTGGCAGTGGTGGGCCAGGCGGTCCGGCTGAAGGAGTCGACGCCGGCGCATCTTCGTCCAGGGAAGAGGTTCGTGAACTATGTGCGGCTGAAGCTCCTGGCCCTCGCCTTCTACGTCGCTTAACACTCACTGAGCTCGATCAGGTCGTGAAGAATATCTTCCCTGAGATCGTCAATAGTGCTGATTTTTCTGGGGTTCGCTTGCCTGCGGATTCAGAGTCACCGCTCGGCTTTTCGACAGACGCAGCAACTCTCTTACCGACCCAGCCCGTAGTGAACGATTTGCTGAAGTCGGCCGAGGCTGTTGCGGATGCAATCGTTGACCCCAACGTATTAGGCTCGATGCTGCCCTGCTCCGCCGACGCGGCCGATGCTACCTGCGCTGGTGAGTTCGTGAGTAAGTATGGGCGACGGCTCTTTCGTCGTAGTCTCACCGAGGAAGAAAAGTCGCGCTATGTAGGTCTCTTCGAGACAGTTTCAGCAGATTCCGACTTTTCTACGGGATTAAAGTGGACAATTACCTCTCTTTTCCAATCACCTCATGCTTTCTATCGGTCGGAGGTTGGCGAGCCGAACCCTGAGGGTGGCTTCGACTTAACGCCGACAGAAATCGCCACCAACTTGGCCTTCACTTACACCGGTTATCCGCCCAGCGATGAGCTCATTGCAAAGGCCGAGGCCGGAGAGTTGACGGACTTGGGTGCCGAAGCCGAAGCGCTACTCAATCAAGATACCAAGCTGACGATACGCAGCTTCTTTTCTGAGTGGCTGCAGTATCAAATCATTCGCGGCAAGACTCGCGACGCCTATGAAGGCTTTGAACTGAAGCCAGAAGGAGGCGATGGTTCAGAGCTATCCACCTCAGAGTACATGGCCGAAGAAACACAGGTCTACACAGAGACGATGATGTTGGGCAATTATACGATGCTCGACTTCTTCACCGCCGACTGGAGCCCCTTGAATAGTAAGTTGGCGAGTCATTACGGTTATGGTGAAGACGAAGCGACATCCTTGGCATTTGTGAAAGTGACCCGTCCTGAAGGGCAGGGTCTCGGGGTGACAGCTCTGGGCTCGATCTCGGCGTCCACAGCGCACCAGACTCATTCTTCTCCAACCTTGCGTGGCTTACATTTCTACGAAAAGTTCTTGTGTAATGAGCCGACGGAGCCCCCTGAGGATATTCCAGCTTTAGAGGAGGCCACCGCCGAAGCGCCCGAAGACGCAACGACGCGTGAACAGTTCGAGCTTTTTCACGCTACGGGAACAACCTGCAAGAATTGTCATATTGCTTTCGAACCCTTTGGTTTCGCTTTTGAGGAATTCGATGAGGCCGGCGTATTTCGAACGACTGAAAAAGGAAAGCCAATCGACGCCAAAACAACTGTGCGATTCTCGACAGGCGAAGTCGAGATTGATGGCATGACCGAGCTGGCCAATCAGGCGTTCCAGAATCAAGATATGCAGAATTGTGCGAGTGGTATGTTAGCCGCGTACTTCCTTTCAGGGGCTGGTGGACAGTCGTGTGCGGCAAATAGCTTAAGAACTCAGGTCGCTCAGGGGCAGATTTCGATCCGTCAATACTTGCTTGGCCTGGCACAGACCGAGCACTTCAGACATCGCGAGTAGAAATAGAAGAGCCGCTTTCGGCTTTACTCTCGTTAAGACAGAAAAGGCGCTGGCGGTGTTTCGTCGGCGCCTTTTTCCGGGAGGCCCTATTTTCGAAGCAGCTAATCAAGAGACGAGATTCTGGGGAGCTCCCTGAAGGTAGGTGCGAATATTCTCGACGCTGACGTCAATCAAACGCTGACGAGCCTCTGCTGTTGCCCAAGCGATATGCGGCGTAATCATGCAACGCGGCGCGCCGATGAGTGGAGAGCTCTGGCGCGGTGGCTCGCTCGTGAGTACGTCGATGCCGACGCCGCCGAGCTGGCCTTCGTGGAGAGCTTTTGCCACCGCCTTCTCATCGAGCAAAGGGCCGCGTGCTACGTTGAGTAGGAAGGCTCCCTTTTTCATGTGCTGCAGGCTTTGCTCGTTGATCAGCTGATGAGTAGCCTCGGTCAGCGGTGCATGGAGCGAGAGCACGTCAGACCTTTTCAGTAATTCAGAAAATGGGACGTTTTCGAATTCATCATCACGCACCGTTCGAGTGTTGCAGATGACCTTCATGCCCAAGGCGCGACCTAGACGAGCCATTTGCCGACCGATGGCGCCGAGTCCGAAAATGCCCAAGGTTTTGCCCGCAAGCTCGACCAAGGGCGTTCGATAGTAGGCGAAGGCCGGTGAGCTCTGCCACTCGCCACTTTGAACGCTTTGATTGTGGGTCCCAACCCCATGACAGAGCTCAAGCAAGAGGGCGAGGGCATGCTGCGCCGTGGAGTGGGTGCTGTAGCCCGGCACGTTGGAAACAAGAACTCCCCGGCGTTGTGCTGCCTCCAAGTCGATAATATTGTAGCCAGTTGCCAAGATGCTCACGAACTTTAGTTGGGGGAGTTGGGCAAACTCCTCTTCGCCTAAAGGGACCTTATTTGTCAGAACCACCTCGGCGCCGGCAGCATGGGTGAGCAGTTCAGATGGCAGGGTGCGCTGGAAGATGGCCAGGCTTCCCAGTTCTTCTAGTGCTTGGAGTCGGGGCGTGCCTCGAAGTTCTGCGGGGCACGATGCTGAGCCAAACGCTGGATCAGCATCGAGGACTGCGATTTTCATATTGTGTCAAATCCGAATTTTTCAAGGTCGAAAGCATGGTCTGCAATCGCAACCAGCTCAGAATCGTCGTTCTTATCGAGGCCATGCATGCAAAAGTCAATTGCTCGCTCTGTTCGGCCGGCGAAAGCTTTGGCGATTTTTCGCTCCTGAATGCAGGCCTCCGGTCCCTTCTCTTCGATTTCTGAACTCACGCGACTCAGCACTGCCCCTAAGACGAAGAGGTGGATCATAATATCGGCGAGGCGAGCCGTGGCCATCTGCTTTTCGACGATTTTCTTGCCGTGGCGTCGTAGGAGCTTATCCGATGCCGTCGCTAGGTGGCGGGTTCCTGCTTCGAAAATATGTTGCTCGTTTTTGAGTTCCTCACGTAGACCAGCAAAGGTGTTCATCTCTGTGGGGATGCCTGTTGCGATGCTCGCTCTCCGTAAAGCATAATCTCGAATGACACCAAAGCCTTTGATCGGGTGATCGAAAGCGCCTTTTACGCCAGCAGAGACCTCCTTTAAGTTTTTGCCCACGTCGTCGAGACCGTTCAGTGCAATGAAGAGCCGGAGAATATCGTTTGTGCCTTCGAAGATTCGATTGATGCGACTGTCGCGAACTACCTGCTCGTAAGGGAACTCACGCATAAAACCATTTCCGCCGGCAATTTGCAGGGCTTCATCTGCACAGCGATAGAGGGCTTCCGTGGCAAATACTTTTGAGATAGCAGCTTCGATCGCGTAGTCCTGGGCACCTTGATCACTCAACCCAGCGACCAAAGTCACGACACTTTCTGATGCATAACAGTCAACAACCATTTCTCCCATCTTTTGTTTGATGAGTCCAAACTCACTGATCTTGCGGCCAAATTGTTCTCGCCCGTTGGCCTGAGCCGATGCCAGCGCAATCAGTCGCTTCATGCCGCCGACCGAGCCGCCGCCTAAACCACTGCGCCCGCTATTCAGGATATTCATGGCGACTTTAAAGCCTTTGCCCACTTCGCCGAGAACGTTTTCCTTTGGGATGCGGACGTTTTCAAAGCTCATGGTGTTGGTTGGACAAGCCCGAATTCCCATTTTATCTTCATGAGGACCATGGGAGACGCCCTGCATATCTCGAGTGACGATGAATGCAGTGAGCTGACGGCGCTCGTTGGGAGCGCTGGTCTTGGCAAAGACGGTGAAGAAGTCGGCAATTTCTGCGTCTGTGATCCAGATCTTTTCGCCATTGAGAATCCAATCATCCCCATCTTGCTCAGCGCGTGTCTTAATTGAAGCTGCGTCGGAACCCGATCCTGATTCCGTGAGGCAGAAGGCGGCGAGCATCTCTCCACTGGCAAGAGGAGCGAGGTACTTTTCTCTTTGCTCATCGGTGCC
>JAKVCH010000167.1 GCA_022447485.1 Polyangiaceae bacterium
CGGGCGATTGATGTACGGCTTCGGCATTGGCGTGTTGGTTATTCTGATTCGCTGCGTCAACCCCGCCTATCCCGAGGGCATGATGCTCGCAATCCTCTTCATGAATATGTTTGCTCCGCTCTTCGACCACTTCGTGCTGCAAGGCAATATCAAGCGCCGATTGGCACGCCAAAAGGCACCCGCCTGAGAAGAAAGCCATGGATAAAAATAGCACTTCTTACACAGTTATCTTCGCAGCCGGCGTTTGCCTGGTCTGCGGAGCCGCGGTTGCCTCTGCAGCTGTCGGACTCCACAGTCGTCAGGAAACGAATAAGATCGTCGACCGCAAGTCGAAGGTCTTGGCGGCCGCGGGTCTCCTCCCTGAAAATGCAACGGCAGATTTGATTACCAAGCTCTATGCTGAGCGGGTCGTTCCTCAAGTATATACCTTGAAGAGCGGTCAGCCTGCTGCAGATATCGACGCTGCCACCTACAGCATGCAGGCGGAGATGAAAGACCCGGCTCATAGTCAGGTTGCTCCGCCGAATGCTGCCCAGGTGGCCCGTTTACCTGAGCATGGCGTCATCTACGAAATTAAAGATGAAGGAAAGACCGCATCGCTTGTACTTCCAGTGGAAGGCAAAGGACTTTGGTCGACCCTTTACGGCTTTCTCGCCCTCGACAAGAACACCGTCGATATCAAAGGTCTGATTTTCTACCAGCACGGCGAAACCCCGGGCCTTGGTGGCGAAGTCGATAATCCCGCCTGGCAGGCTCTCTGGGATGGTCGCAAGGCCTTTGACAGCTCTTTCACTCCTAAGATTCAAGTCATTAAAGGAAAGGCTGGAGCTCCAGCTACCGATCCTTATGACGTCGACGGACTCAGCGGCGCGACGATTACCAGTCGTGGCGTAACTCACCTTCTCCAATATTGGCTCGGCGAGCAGGGATTCGGCCCTGTTCTTAAGGGTTATCGTTCCAACAGGAAGTGATCAGAACATGGCAAAAGCAAAAGACATCGCTCTCGATCCACTCGTTAATAATAACCCCATTGCCCTCCAGGTTCTCGGCATCTGCTCGGCTCTCGCCGTAACAACGAAGATGTCGACCGCAGCGGTGATGAGTGTCGCGGTACTCTTCGTGCTCTTGGGGGCCAACATGGCGGTGAGCGCCATTCGCAACCTCATTCCCCCCAGCATTCGCATCATCGTTCAGCTGACGATTATCGCCAGCCTGGTGATTATCTGCGACCAGATACTCAAGGCCTTCCTTTTTGATATCAGCAAGCAGCTCAGCGTTTTCGTTGGCTTGATCATTACGAATTGCATCGTCATGGGTCGTGCTGAGGGCTTCGCCATGCAAAACGACGTGAAGGACTCTGCTCTTGATGCCGTCGGTAATGCGGGCGGGTACGCTCTGGTTCTTCTTGCCGTGGGTTTCTTCCGTGAGCTTTTTGGCAGTGGCAGCCTCTTCGGCGTGACGATTCTTAAGTCCGTGAATGACGGCGGTTGGTACCAGCCGAACGGTCTCATGGTTCTGGCTCCCAGTGCATTTCTGTTGATTGGTGTCTTTATCTGGGTCGTACGCATGAAAAAGCCCGACCAAGTGGAAGAAGACTTTCATGTGGGTGAATTGGCCCACGATGCAATTCATCCGGAGGCCGTACGCTAAGGCTTACGCCTTGAATTAGCGCACAGTGCAGTAATTATGGAACATTACCTCTCTCTCGCCACCAAAGCCATTTTCGTTGAGAATATGGCCCTCGCCTTCTTCCTCGGCATGTGCTCATTCCTCGCCGTTTCGAAAAAAGTCGAAACAGCAAATGGTCTGGGAATTGCCGTGATCTTTGTTCTTGGAGTCACCACTCCAATCAACCAGTTGATCAACAGCTCACTTCTGAAAGATGGCGCACTCGCCTGGGCTGGGCTGGGCAACGTCAATCTTGGCTTTCTGACCTATCTTGCCCTGATTGGCACCATCGCCGCGACCGTTCAGGTTGTTGAGATGGCGGTCGATAAGTTCGCCCCTGCCCTCTACGCAGCTCTCGGTGTCTTCTTACCCTTGATCGCCGTAAACTGCGCGATCCTCGGTGGCGCTCTCTTTATGGTTGAGCGAGATTACACCCTCACCGAGGCTACGGTCTTCGGCGTGGGCTCCGGCATCGGCTGGTGGCTCGCGATTGTCGCTTTGGCGGCTGTTCGCGAGAAGCTCAAGTACTCAAACGTTCCAGCTCCCCTACGGGGACTGGGCATTACTTTTATTGTCGTAGGCCTGATGTCGATGGGCTTTATGGCTTTTTCCGGAATCCAACTCTGAGGTCAATCCTATGATTACTATTCTTGTCGGAGTTCTTGCGTTCACTGTCATGGTGGTCGGCCTTGTGGCTCTCCTCTTGGCAGCTAAATCCAGACTAGTCAGCAGTGGCGATGTTCAGATCCTCATCAACGGTGATCCTGATAAAGCGCTGAAGACCAACGCTGGTAGTACACTCCTCAACACTCTTTCCAATAATAAGATTTTCATCCCTTCTGCATGCGGCGGCAAAGGCTCCTGCGGCGTTTGCAAAGTCACCGTGCGCGAAGGCGGTGGCGCTCTTCTGCCAACAGAAGAAGGGCATGTCTCTCGCGGCGAAGCTCGCGAAGGCTGTCGCCTGTCTTGTCAGGTGAAAGTCAAAGAGGACATGCAGATCGAGCTACCGGCTGAGGTCTTCAGCGTTCAAAAATGGGAGTGCACGGTCAAATCCAATGACAATGTCGCCACTTTCATTAAAGAGCTCGTGCTCCAGCTTCCTGAGGGCGAAAACGTCCCTTTCCGAGCAGGCGGCTATATTCAAATTGAAGCGCCTCCCCACATTGCCAAGTACAAGGACTTCGATATTGACGAAGAATATCGCGGCGATTGGGATAAATTCAATTTGTGGCAATTTGTGTCGACTGTCGACGAAGAAGTTCTTCGCGCATACTCCATGGCGAATTATCCTCTCGAAGAGGGCATCATCATGCTGAATGTTCGTATCGCCTCTCCGCCTCCGCGTCAGCCTGAGCTTCCTCCTGGCCAAATGTCATCCTATATCTTTGACTTAAAGCCCGGAGACAAGGTCACCATCAGTGGGCCTTATGGTGAGTTCTACGCGAAAGACACTGACGCAGAAATGGTATTCGTCGGCGGCGGCGCTGGAATGGCGCCGATGCGTAGCCATATCTTCGATCAATTCCGTCGCCTGCACACGAAGCGAAAAGTCTCGTTCTGGTATGGCGCCCGTTCGCTTCGCGAAGCTTTCTATGTCGATCATTTTGATAAGATTGCTGAAGAAAACGACAACTTTGAGTGGCATCTGGCTCTCAGCGATCCCCAGCCCGAAGATGATTGGGATGGCTATACGGGATTCATTCATCAGGTCCTTCTTGAAAACTATCTCAAGAATCACCCATCTCCTGAAGACTGTGAATTCTACATGTGCGGTCCGCCCATGATGAACCAAGCCGTCATCAACATGCTCCTCGACCTTGGCGTTGAGCACGAAAATATCATGCTCGACGACTTTGGTGGCTGATCTCAGGCGGCAAAACAAAAAGAAAAGGGTGGAATGAACTTCCACCCTTTTTCTTTTTGTGACGCGCATTACAACTCACCTATGGCCCAGCCCATGACCCCCCGTCGCCTCCTCACATTGCTCAGCGGAATCGCCGTCTTGGCGGCCCTGAGCTGGTGGCGTCTCGAGGCGAACACCGCTGCTGATGCATCGGACGAACGGAACGCCCGGCAAGGTCAGAACAATCCCGCTGCAGAGCAGGAGCAATTACTAAAATTTCAAGGCCAAGTCATGGGCACCACCTGGACCGTCAAAGCCCTTGCGCTGCCCGATGAATACCAAGCCCTGCAAGCCCTCCTGGCGAAAAGTCTGCAGAGTATCGATGAAGCGATGACGACTTATCAAGAGGAGAGCGAACTCTCTCGTCTCAATCGCAGCCCTGCCAAAATCAAGGTGAAAGTCAGCCCGGAACTTTTCACCGTTCTCCAACTTGCTCAAGAAATACATCAAGTCAGTCAGGGCGCATTTGATCCCTCGGTCGGACCATTGGTCAACGCCTGGGGCTTCGGCCCAACTCAACCAACAGCCCTGCCCACCGACGAAGAGTTAGCGCAGCTCCGAGCCCGCACTGGCTATGTCAATCTGGTCCTCGATGCTCACGATTCCACCGCCTTCAAGATGCGTGACGACCTCAGTCTCGATCTCAGCGCCATCGCCAAAGGCTACGGGACAGATCAAGCGGCTCGTGCCCTCGAAAAAGAAGGCATCCGGGACTACATGGTCGAGGTCGGTGGCGAAGTACGAGTCAGCGGCAAGAAGCCGTTGCCCGGGGGGCAATCAAAGCCGTGGGTCCTCGGCATTGAAGCACCTTCGGTCCAGGGAAGACGCCTCTGGGCGCGGCTCGAACTCGCTGCTCCCGCTGCGCTAGCAACCTCGGGCGATTATCGCAACTTTCGCGAAACTGGAGGCACAACGATCAGCCATACGATCGATCCTCGTACGGGTCGGCCTGTGCCTCGACTCGTCGCATCGGTTTCGGTCATCCAGCCTTCCGCCGCAAAAGCAGACGCACTGGCTACGGCCCTCAGCGTGCTGAGTATCGAGGAGGGGCTCGCCCTAGCCGAGGAGAACGCCTGGCCCGTCTATATTTTGGAGCGAGGTAAAGAAGCTGAGGCTGAAAATTTCACTGTCCATCAAAGCAGCGCCATGAAGAGCTACCGACTCATAAAATTGCCAACAGCTCGTCAATAAAGGGCAGAATTTCTTCTAAGTTGCAGCATTCATTCTCCGATCTGCTAAGACGGCAGTGATGTTGAACACTTTCCTCGTCACCTTTTGCTTCTTTGCGTCTGCCATGGCTCTGATGGCCTTGGGCGTCATGATTCAACGTAAGCGCCTCTCAGGAAGCTGTGGTGGAGTTGCCGGAGGCGATGCCTGTAAGTGCACACCCGAAAAGCAGAAGAAGTGTCGCGAAAATGGTGCCGAGGAGGTCGCAGGAAGTCGCTCCCTCTTCGCAGCAGAAAGCAGCGCCGAACTAAGCGAAGAAGATGAACTCGACGAGCTCGCTCATTACGCTCCGCCAGGTGAAGATCGGCTGATTCAATTAGGTCTGCACGCCGGCGACCGGAACGTGATCCGATAAGCGACCGGTGAGATAAGCTAGTTAGCTCTCCCCATTGATTCAGATCGATGAGCGGGCTGCTAGACGCATGACTGGCTCCCTAGGCGCGTGTCTCCACAGAAGCAATTCTGATCAGCGGAACAGCTGCACCGAAACTCTACTCAAGTAATTTAGAATACGCTATGCTGCATATTCAGACCGCCTTGAATGCGATAGGCCTCGGCATTGAGCTGCTCACCCGAGGGCGCGCCTGGAGAGTAGAATTGATCCCAGGAAAAGCTCGCTGTGAAGTCAAAGACTCGATCACCGAATAATTGTGTCCAACCTAAACCGAGAGTGAGGGGCACTGCTTGAGTGGCCGACTCGGGAATATCGCCGCGAAAATAGCCAGTCTCCAGCAAGGTAAAGAGGCGAGGGGTCAATTGATAAACTCCCCGCAAAGGGAAGTTCAGCCCGACATCGGTGCCGGTGCCTCGCACGACAGACATAGGGGCAAGCGCTGCGAATTCCACCCGAAAGTCTTTGGAACGATGCACGACGGACACTCCCGGGTTCAAAGGAATTGTCTTGCCGTCGGGGGAGAGGAACGAGAGCCGTAACCCGACATCTAAATGCTCAAAACGCAATTGATAGGTAAAAAAGACTAATATCTGCAAAAACTCAAAATCGGGTTGAAACTGCATCGGCAGAAAAAGCGCTCCAGCCTCAAAGTCTGGAAAGATACCGAAGCCAACCCCCATACGCAGAGCCAGGGGGTTCCCAAGGGCACCCTCGCTACTCGAACTCGCCTGTCGAGCGTAGCCCACGCCGCCTTCCACCACACCGAACTGATAGCGCTGGCCGAAGGTCTGATTCGTGAGCGGCCCGATCATCGCATTCAGCGCATTCTGAGGCAGAGTAATGTGACGATTCGAGAAAACGCCACCGAGCCCCGGCTGGCGTCGGCGATCTGGTTTGGATGCTTCGGCCCGAGTGCGGACCTCTTTCAGGCTTTTGACGAGAACCTGCTTTTTATCCCGACGGAATACCGCCTGGCTAATTTTCTCCCATTCATCAGGGTGAACGGAACGCAACAAAACACGATGCGATTTCTCAAGAGCAGCCGCCGTTTCCACATAATGCTGATCGAGTCCACGCACGCAATCCTCGTAATCAGCCTCCTTGGCATCGTAGCGCGCGTCCACCTCTTGGACGCAGCGTCCCATCGCTTCCAAAGTTTTTCGGTGGGCCTCAAACGTCTCCATCGTAGAACGCAAAGCTTCTTCGGCTCGCGCCTTTCTATCAGCATCGCTCACGTGTTCGGCAATTGCCTTATCGAGAAGGCCGATCAGCTTACGAATCGCAGCCGTATCATCACCCGAACCGCTCAAAACCATAATCGCCGCAGCGAGAGCCGCCCAAAGCATTACTTTTTCTCCGGGGCGCCACTAGCGCGAATCAGCGCGGCGTATTCTTGAGCAGTGGTCAGCTCCCTGACCTCCAGCATTAAACGAACATAATCCTTGTACTTTTCTGCTCCCAGCTCCCGCACGCTAAATAACATTCGACTAATATT
>JAKVCH010000168.1 GCA_022447485.1 Polyangiaceae bacterium
TTCTCGATAGAAATCGAGGCAGTCTTCGACTTCGAAGTTCTGAATATCCTCCATCCAGCCGATCGTTGGCCAATGATAAGAATGCTTCTGGAAGGCGAGCTTCCAAAGAAGTTCTTCTGCTTTGCCCTCGACGTCGTCTTCAACTCGGTAGCGTCTTTCATTCGCTACAACCTCTTTTTCACTGTCCAATTGAGCCTGTTGAAGAAGAAGTTTGCCCATTCGTAGGGCCTCGAGCTCCATGACTTTGGCGAGTTGCGACTTCGGAAAGGCTTCCTCGTATTGAGTAAAATCGAGCCAAGTCGATGCATTATTATCGGCACCCGCAGACTCCATACGGCGATCAAACTCACCGGGGGCCAGTCCTTCCATTTCATTGAACATCAGATGTTCGAAGAGATGGGCGAGGCCTGTTTTTCCAGGGCGCTCATGCCGAGAGCCGACGTCGAACCAGGTGTGGAGCGCTATAATAGGAGCACTTTTGTCTTGAAGGTGAAGGACTTGTAGCCCATTTGCGAGAGCGTAGCGCTCTAATTCCAACTCTGGCGTGAGGCGGATGCTTTCCACGAACTCGATCTGAGCATGCGCAGGCGTATCCTCGTTGAGCTTCTTCAAGAAGTTCTTCGGTGCGGAACGAGAGCTCACTTGCCGTCTTCCAGCTTGAGCACGGCGAGGAAGGCCTCCTGGGGCACCTCAACATTACCCACTGCTTTCATGCGGCGCTTGCCTTCCTTTTGCTTTTCAAGAAGTTTCCGCTTGCGGGTAATATCACCACCGTAGCATTTAGCCGTCACATCCTTCCGCAGGGCACGCACCGTTGTTCGAGCGACGACCTTGCTGCCGATCGCTGCCTGAATAGCGACTTCATACTGCTGTTGGGGGATGAGCTCCTTTAACTTCCCAGCTAACGCGCGTCCGCGAAAGAAGGAGTTTTCGCGGTGTAAGATGATACTCAGGGCATCGAGAGGCTCCCCGTTCACCAGCATATCGAGCTTGATGAGATCATTGGTCCGATAGCCCGCTAGTTCATAGTCCATACTGGCGAAGCCCTTTGTGGCGCTTTTCAGCTTATCGTGCATATCAAGGATCACCTCGCCCAAGGGGAGCTCGTAGCTGATAACGACATGGTCCGGCGTGTGGAAGTTTAAGGCGGTTTGGGTCCCTCGCCTCTCTTCGCAGAGTGCCACGCATGCCCCAACATAGGTAGATGGCACATGAATATTGACGTTGACGATTGGCTCTTCAATGCTGTCGAGTTCGCCCGGGCCGGGCAATTTGGAGGGGTTATCGACCAAGACGAGCTCACCGCTCTTCGTATGCGCACGATAAACAACGCTCGGAGCGGTGGTGATGAGGTCGAGATTATATTCTCGCTCCAATCGCTCTTGAATGATCTCCATATGCAGTAGCCCCAGAAAGCCGCAGCGAAAACCAAAGCCCAAAGCTTCTGAGGTATCGGGCTCGAAGGTGAAGGAAGAATCATTCAGATGAAGTTTGCTGAGGGCATCACGCAGGTCTTCGTATTCCGCAGAATCTGTCGGGAAGAGGCCGGCAAAGACCATGGGTTTGACCTCTTTGAACCCAGGCAGTGGTTCTGTTGCCCCATGCTGCGCAAGAGTGAGGGTGTCGCCAATCTTTGTGTCCTCCGTGCTTTTGATACTCGCGGCAGCGTAGCCAACTTCGCCCGCTTCGAGTTTTTTGAGGGGAATGGGGTGTGGTCCAAAGCAGCCCAGGTCCGTAATCTCGCAGACACGTCCGGTAGCCAGAAATTTTACTTTATCTCCCTTCTTGACGACGCCGTCGACGACTCGCAGCATCACCATGGCTCCCCGATAGGGATCGTACCAACTATCGTAGACGAGAGCCCTCAATGGGCCTTCTTCACTACCCGAAGGAGGAGGGATTTGGGCGACCACAGCCTCAAGAAGCTCAGCCACGCCTATCCCTGTTTTGCCGCTTGTCATTAAAGCGCCGCTACAATCCAATCCAACGACTTCTTCAATATCTTCGGCAACCCTGTCGATATCCGCAGAGGGAAGGTCGACCTTATTCAATACTGGGAGAATTTCTAAGTCGTTTTCCAGGGCTAAATAGGTATTCGCAACTGTTTGGGCCTGAACGCTCTGGGTTGCATCCACAACGAGCAGAGCACCTTCGCATGCTCTTAAACTCGATGAAACCTCGTAGCTAAAATCGACATGGCCTGGAGTGTCGATCAATTGGACTTGATAGGTCTTCCCATCTTTGGCGTGATAATTGAGCCGAACAGATTGGGCTTTGATCGTGATGCCACGCTCTCGTTCTAGCTCTAACTTATCGAGAAATTGTTCTTTCTTTTCGCGTTCCTGAATTGCTCCGGTGACATCGAGAATTCGGTCAGCAAGGGTGCTTTTTCCGTGATCAACATGGGCGATGATCGAGAAGTTACGAATGAGGGACTGATCTGACATGATAGCTTTTTTCTGGAGCCGGATCGTTTACCGGAAAAAGGGTTGCACGAGCCCTTTTGTGTAGGCGCATAGCCTTCAGGCGACCAGCGTCAAGCACTCGCTCGACTTGGGGCCTCATTTATAAGCCAGGAAGTCGGGCTCCCCGTTGAAGCTGAGCTGGCTAGCTTGCAACACTGATTTCTTCGCAACTCCGAAGCTCTGCTGACCAGTTGAGGAGAGCTTCACGTCTGGTAGGGGCGACGCTTCTTCGACGGGTCGAGCGAGCTCTACTTCGAGGAACTGTCGGAAGTCTCCACCAAGTTGAGTTGTCCCGGAAGCTGGTCGGAATGTTTTGCTAAGACCAAATCAATGCCCTCGCGTATGAAGACGGCGACCGGAACCTTGGTGCGATCGTTCAAAAGCTGCAGCGCTTCGTTCTGCTCAGGGGTGACATACACCGTGGTGGAGATCTTTTTTCGCGCCATGACCTTTCGGAAAATAGCATGAAAAAGCTGCTTGTGCTCTGAAAATGACCAGACATTGCCATAGATTCCCATACGTACGTTGTCAGTCGGCTGAATATCTCTTAAGTTATCGTAATTATTATTAAATAGTCGTTTCTCCTGAGACTGTAGCGTCGTGTCTGCTACACTTCATGAAGTCTTGTTGGTGGGTCGTTCGAGAGAAATACCTGTCTTTGGGCTCTAGAAGAACCCACCCATGCTCGTTATCATGAATGCGGGCCCTGGATTCGGGTCGGAAGTTTTAATGAAGGTACAATTTTTTCAGCCATCATTGGTGATAAAAGGGCCAGAGAAATCGACCGTCGAAGACTTTCGATCGAGCCTGAGCCAATCACATGCACCTTGGATAGACGGGCGCATTGCCCGGGCGAGCGAAACCAAGGCGCGGCTTCGCCTTCACCGCTTCTTGCTTTTACCTTCTCTCGGATTGACAGTTCTATCCTCTGGGTGTTCTCAGCCAAAGTCTGCTGAGACTGCAGATATTCGAGCTTATCGAGATACTGAAATTGTTCTTGAGAATTGTTCGATTGAGTCGGAGGAAGCTATTGCTCTGGATGCGAACGCAGATGGCCGCCCTGAAGTCGTTCGAGTCATGGACGGAGACCGAGAGTTGTGTCGCGTCGTAGATTTGAATCTCGATGGCAAAGTGGACCGCACCACTTTTTTTGATGATCTGGGCAAAGTACGACGGGTCGAAAGCGATTTTGATCGCGACGGTCGTATCGATGAAGTGGCGCTTTTTAAAAGCGGAATCATTCAGAGTCGTTTTCGTGCGACAACCATGGACGGAAATTTCGATACCTGGGAGTGCTACGAGAGAGGGGTTCTGAAGGAGACCGAGCGCGACGAAAACGGGGACGGTGCCATCGATCAATGGTGGGAGCATCCCGTACAAGGCTGTCCAATCATCCATGTCGATGCAGACCGCGATGGTCGTCCGGATCCTGGAGAAAGCATTGATTATTGCGAGGAAACAGGATTTGTCCCTCCCGTCGATCCGAATGTCGCCGCCGCTAAAAAAGATGCTGAAGCCGAGAAACGCGCTCAGGAAGAGAACCCGAAGCCAGAATCATCCGCCGCCCCCGCGCAGGAAGATGTTTCTTCTTCCTTGCCACCATTGGAAGGAGCCAGCGAATGAAATTGCAGAGCCTTTCTCTGATGATGCGCGAACTCAGTATTTTGACCGTCGCATTTGCCACCTTGAGCTGCAAGAATTCGCAAACTGCCGAGACGCCAGTTCAACAACCCGCTCTGCTCTTGAGCGCTGAGGACCAATCTCGGTGTGATTACGATCGCCCGGATCGAGATGTGCAAGAATCGGCGGCGCCCGGAACAGTCCGGCCGAATATTCGTCGAGTTTATGGTTATATCGGTGAGGGCGACCAGCAACGTCGAGTATTACTTTGTCGAGAGGCCGATACTAACTTTGATGGCAAGAAAGATTTAGTCCGCACTTACGATGACCAGGGACAGAAGCTCACAGAAGAGGCTGACGCTGATTATGATGGTCGGATCGATACCTGGATTTTCTATGATGGCCGACGCCCGGTACGCGTGACCGTTGACACGACGGGGGATGGCCGCGCTGATGAGACTCGCTTTTATTCAGAGGGGGCGTTGCTACGTATTCAGCGCGATACCAATGCGGACGGAAACTCCGATATTTTCGAGGTTTATAAGGAAGGTACGTTGCAGCGTATGGGTGTCGATTTGAATCATGACGGTCGCGTGGATCGGTGGGAGGTCGATACGGCTCGGATTCGAGAATTAGCAGAGGCTGCCGCGGGAGGAGGAAGCCCTCAGAGTGAAGCTACGGAAGAAACTCAAGATGCCGAGGAGGCTGCGACAGAGGAGCCTGACTAAATTAGGCGGTGTTTTTCCTTGCTCCAGCCGTGGTGGTGCTTTAGCGGCAAGCTGCTAAGCAGCTGCATGCCAGCCGAGCGTCTTCAGAAAATTTTAGCCCTTGCCGGGCTCGCCTCCCGTCGAGGAGCAGAGCAGTTCATTCTGGATGGTCGAGTACGAGTCGATGGAGAAGTTATCTCGGAGCTTGGTACAAAGGCAGACCCCCGAAAACAGAGAATCGAGGTAGATGGTACGCGCATCTTTACCGAACCTCTTTGCTATGGCGTCATGCATAAGCCGCGGGGGATGTTGACCTCACTCTCCGATCCAGAAGGACGGGCGACTGCTCAGGATATTCTCAAAGAAGTGGGCGTCCGCGTCGTCCCTGTTGGTCGGTTGGATTATAATACCAGCGGTGTTCTGCTTTTTACGAATGATGGAGACTTTGCCGAAAAGCTTGGTCATGCACGCTCTCGCACACCAAAGGTGTATGCCGCGAAGCTTCAATCGAGCATCACGGAAGCACAGCTGGAGAAGTGGCGTGAGTCAATTGAGATCGATGGCCAGAAGACCCGGCCTGCAGAAGTTCGTGTGTTGCGAAAAGAAGGCGAAAAGACCTGGCTTGAGATCACTCTTCAGGAAGGGCGGAATCGTCAAATTCGCCGCCTTGGGGATCACGCTGGCACCCCCGTCGTGCGCCACGCGCCCGTGAGTCAGGCGGGGGTGGCCCCGGAAGCTTTTCGTCCCGGGCAGTGGCGCTTACTGACGATTGATGAGTTAAAATCATTGAAATCAGCTTTTGGAGTCCCAGAAAAGATTCGCGGGCTATCCCAAGATGCTGATAAACTCAGGCGTGCGGCCCATCGCTCGTCAAAACGCAAGATACTTCATCCTGGTTCCCGGAAGAAGACGAAGAGGAAAGGGACAGCGAGCCCTGCATCTTCGATCAGGACGCGTTCCGGAGCCAAGTCTGGAATGGGGGCAAACTCACCGCGCTCGTCCGAAGCAAGCTCTTCCGCCAGGAAAGGCAATTCGCCCGAGCGCCGAACGAATTCAAAGCGCGGGCGCTCTTCTGAGAAAAACCAACAGCGTCCCCAGCCGGGGGGACGCCAGCTGGGGGGACGCCCGCAAAAATCCCGCAGGTCTTAATTTTCTAAGCCGTGGATAAGAGTTTTTTCGCCATCGGCGAAGCGAATACTGAGCTTATTGCCCTCGAGTAAGGCGACGACATAACCATCGCCAAACTTCTTATGCTGTACGAGGTCGTTCTCCTTGAATACGGAGGTGACCATGTAGCGCTGTATTGGTGAACCACTTCTCACCTTCTCTTCCCAATCGGCCCGGCTCGCAGCGGCGCGGCTTGTTCCCTTGGCTTTCGTCGCTGATGTGGTTTTTTTTGCGACTCTTCGTTGTGATTTTGCTCCAGCCTCGGACTTGGGAACGCGGTAATTATGCTCTGAATCGCAGGTCATACAGACGACCCGTTTTGGGCTTGTGCCAACCATGGCGACGATCCGATGACCGAGGTCTAACTTACAGCGGGTGCACCAAGCGTCTATTTCGCTGCCGGCACTGAGAACTTTTCGGGGAAGAGGGGCTTGGGTGGAGGACATTCTTTCTTTCGTATTCTGGCAGGGGAAGGGAAGAGCGCAAAGAATCTTGCCCGTCTTTCGAGTGACTGGGCAGGGGGATGCGGAGTGTGTTCAACTTAGGCCCGGATGCAAGTAGAAATTCAACTTTGGAGCTTCCGTTTTGAGCGTTTCAGCGTCTTCGCTCCGATAGAAATATTCTAGGGACGAAAATCTTTGAATTTAGACTATGATAAGCGCGTGATCTCCCCAGAATTTAAAATTGAACTTTCTCTCCGTCGCTCTGA
>JAKVCH010000169.1 GCA_022447485.1 Polyangiaceae bacterium
ACCTTCTATCTCCTAATCGTCTAGGTTGCCTGCAGGAAGACGATATTGGGTGGACAGAAAATTAGTAATTTCCTCATCATTCACGTAGCCCAAGCGAGCGAGGGCAAATCCGAGATTTTGCCCCGACTTCTTTTGTTCGTTCTGGGCTTCGCGGAGCTGTTGAAGACTGATGAGCTTTTCGCGAACAAGGAGCTCGCCGAGACGATTTGCAGACATGATGAAGACTCTAGCTAAGGCGGCTGCCGGTCGACGTGACCGGTTCCATCCGAGGCGGAACTCTAGCAGTGGTCGCAAGTCTTCGATAGTACGGGCGATTTTTCGTCCTCTCGGGCCTTCTTTGCCCACGAGAAGCCGTTTTTTCCTCGAAGAAGCCCAGAAGACCCAAAAAGATGCGCTGGGACCCCGACTGAGCCCTTGACTCGGGACGGGTAAGGCCAATATTACGCCTTCAGATTGTTACATCGGAAAATGGGACAATCTTTTCGAGCTCTCAGCCGGAAGCAGGGAGCGACTATCTAAGTGTAGCTGGAATAAAAATGGCCAAAACATATAGTGACCTCTTCGCTGATGTCCGCGAAAACGTAAAGTTGATCAAGCTCGAGGACCTGAAATCACGCCTTGAAGATAAGTCTCAACCTGCGCCTCTGCTCATTGACGTTCGCGAGAAGGATGAATTTCGCGGCGGTTATATCCCGGGCGCCGTGCACATGCCGCGAGGCTTCCTAGAAATGCAGGCCGAGGCGAAGATCCCGAACAAGGATGCGGAGGTCATCGTTTATTGCGCAGGCGGCACCCGTAGTGCTTTCGCCGCCAAGACCTTGGGTGAGCTCGGTTACTCGAATGTTCTGAGTGCCAACCCAGGTTTTGTAACATGGAAAGATAAGAGCTACCCCGTGGAGTTGCCGCCCCAGCTCACGGCTGACCAGCTGGATCGATACAGTCGCCATTTGCTTCTACCGGAAGTCGGTGAAAAAGGTCAGGAGAAGCTGCTGAAGGGTAAGGTCTTACTTTTGGGTGCTGGAGGCCTTGGTTCGCCGGCGGCCCTCTATTTGGCAGCCGCAGGGGTCGGTACGATTGGTTTGGTTGATGCTGATGTGGTTGATGCGTCGAATTTACAGCGCCAGATTGCTCATTCGACTTCACGTGTCGGTATGCCAAAGGTGGAAAGTGCTGAGGTAGCGCTGAAAGAGCTCAACCCCGATGTGAAGGTGATTAAGTACCAAGAGCGTTTGAATAGTGAAAACGTTGACCGCATCTTTGGAGAGGGCTGGGACGCGATCGTGGATGGTTGCGACAACTTCCCCACTCGTTACTTGGTCAATGACGCTTCACTCTTTCACAAAATTCCCGTCGTTCACGGGTCGATATTTCGTTTCGATGGCCAGGTGACGACTTTCCTGCCTTTTGATGGTCCTTGCTACCGTTGTCTTTACCCGGAGCCCCCTCCCGCTCACCTAGCGCCATCATGCGCTGAAGCTGGTGTCCTGGGTATTTTACCGGGAATTGTCGGTACGCTCCAGGCAACTGAGGCCATCAAGATCATTCTCGGCATTGGTCAGAAGTTAGATGGCCGTCTGTTGACCTACGATTCTTTAGGTATGACTTTCCGGACATTGAAGTTGCGCCGCGATAAGACATGTCCAGCCTGTGGTGACAACGCAACTATCAAAGAGTATGTCGACTACGAAGGCTTTTGCGCTGGTTGAAAGCCTCTTTGCGGTTGGCCCTCACTGACTGGGGGGCAGAGGGAAGCGAAAAAGGGATGCTAAGCATCCCTTTTTTTATTTGCCTCGGAGCCGAGGTGTTTTTTCAGTGAAGAGCGATATTGCCGGGCGATTTGTGAAGTCACGATGCGCAGAGGCAGAAGCCGGGTGAACCAGGTGCTGATTCTGTAGAAAAGACCGGGTACAATCAATAACCGTCGTTGGAGCATTCCATCGAGGGCCCTGCGAGCGCAGGGCCCAACAGGCACCAGCCACCCTCTTAATTCATTGAATTTGGCTCCTGCCGTCATTTCTGTGGCAATGCCGCCTGGCGCAAAAACACTGAGGCTGACCTGCTGTGGCCGCAGTTCTTCGGCGAGGGCACAACCATAATTGATCAAGTAGGCTTTCGAGCCACTATAGGCGGCTTGATAGGCAATGGGTGTAAGGCCTGCCAAGCTAGCGACAACGAGGATTGCTCCTTGATTTTTCGATTGAGAAAATTCAAGAGCATAGTGATTCATGAGAAGCGTTGTCGACTCAATATTGAGCCGAATCATTTGGGCAAACTCTTCGGTGTCTAATTGGTCATAAGCCCCGAAGTAGGTTACTCCTGCGTTGAGTAGTACAGCTTTGAGCGATAGTTCTGCGCTCTCGTTCACGAGCAGAGGAAGACTTTCGGGATCGCTGAGGTCAAGAGCAAGGGTGCGAACCTCTACGCCCATTTCTTGGCGTAATTCATCGGCCAGTAGCTCAAGACGTTCCTGACGTCGCGCAACAAGAAGGAGATTTGCCTTATGGGTCTTGGCGAGTTGGCGGGCCATTTCTGCCCCTAAGCCTGAAGATGCACCTGTCACCAGTGCCCATTCATTCTGGAGAGATAGGTTTTTCATCATTTAAGCACCGCCTGAACACTAGCCTTCTTCGCTGGGTCTTTCCACGGGAGACTTCCGTCAAAATCATTCCTTTCCTTTTGACTTGCTTGGCACCATTATCGGGAACATGAGTGTGGTAGGTGTCAGCAAACGAATGAAGTTTCTCTTCCCTCTGCTTGTCAGTGGCTGTGCCCTTGGCTGTGCATCCCAGGGAGAGCCCCAGTCGCCTAGCTCCTTGAAATGTCCCCCGGGGCAAATCGCCAAAGAAGGCTTCTGTGTGACCGATGGTTTGGTTCCGACACCGCAAACCCAAGAGAAGCCAACCCCGGAAGAGCAGGAAGAAGAGGCCACGACTGCGGAAGGTACGGAACAGATGAATGAACCTGGCGTGGAGGCGGCGCCTGAGGTTGATTGTCAGGAACCAACGGACGGTGAGTTGCCTTTGGAGTGTCAGCCTCCTGTCGATTCAGCTGAGGCGAAGGTTCTTGAGCCGGCCGAGGCGACGCCGGTTGACTTGAGCATGGCGGCCCAGGCTGGACCGTTGATACAATACTTAGCTGCCAGTCACTTGCCAGGTGGTTCTCGACCCTACGGCTCTCCTTTCGCGGCTCAATTTGCTGAAGGACAGGTTTTTGACCAAGAAATCCAGTTGAATCCGGGCCACTGCTACACTGTTGTCGCGGCTGGTTTACCTCCGGTTGTTGAGCTGGAACTCGTGCTTGAGGCTCTCCCCTTGGCTACGACTACGAATGAGTCTTCGGAAACGACAGCTGCAGCACCACCCTTTGCTCAGGACACGCTGCGCGGCGCCCAGGCTATCTTAGGAGGTCGTTCCTCTTGTTTGAAGGTTTCTCTCGCTGGAGCTTATCGTTTGCGTGTTGAGGTGAGCCAGGGACAGGGGGTTGTCGCTGGCCAAGTCTTTATTCAATAGTGAAGGCGCGCTTTTCTTAACTTTGAGTTGAAGACCGTTTTATCCCCGGGGCGCGTCCTTAGGGAGAGCCAATTTCTATTTAGCTGCGCGGTTGGCCCCCACAGCGCTGCATGTAGTCCTGAATAATTCTTTGGGTTAGTCCCCAGATGCGTCGCTCTTGGTAAACCCAAGAAGGAAAAGTAAGTAGTGAGGAACCTATTTCTTTGGTGAAGGTTTCGATGCGCTCCGGGGCAAAGTGTTCCAGGGGTACCCAGTAATATTCGCTGACCTCGTGATTGATGATGACCTTCTTCTTTTCTTCAAGATGGAAAATAAAAGGCCGCACCGATAAGTTCATCGAGGGTTTTGCCGCATAGGTTTTTAGGCGAGGCAGGGCACCGAAACAGTCTTCTGGACTGAGCTGGACGCCAACTTCTTCGAGACTTTCGCGGCAAGCCGTGACCATCAGGTTTACATCGAGCGGATCTCTTCGCCCTCCCGGTAACGCCATATGTCCTGACCAGGGGTCCCGGGGGTCGTCGGCTCGGCGAATCAGAAGAAGTTCCTTTTTGACGACGTCGATAATCAAGGCGACTGCCGTTGCTCGTTCGAGAGTAGAGTCTTCTTCTTCGGCTTCTTGCGTCGCGATCAGGCTGTCGGAGCGGGCGAGCTGCATGATTTTCATCGTCGATAAAGGGTCGGAAGGGTGAAATCACCCTGGGCAAGGAGAGTCGAGGTGCGGTAACCTCCGTCGCCATGAAGCATAGCATCCGATTTTTCAAGCGAAGCGCTTTTTTTGCAGCTTTGCTCGCTACGACAACTCTTGCTCCGAGGGCCTCGGCGTCGCCTGTTCTCTATGCCGGTTCAGGAACGGAGAAGGTGCACTCAACCGATGTTCTGATCATGCAGAAAGATGGCGCTAGCGTTGTGACGGTGATGGCGGACTATGAAGGACCTCTGCAATCGTTTGCCATGATCATTCCGGTGCCCAAGAGCGTGAAGCGTTCGGGGGTAGAAACGATCAAGCGGGAGTTCTTAACTCGCGTGGAACAGTTATCCGCTCCTAAGTTTGCAGAGTTTTGGGAGATGGATCCTTGTGATGAGGGTAAGTTGGAGCAAACCTGGCAACAAGACCGCACTGCAAAGGCTGAGACTGCGTTTTTGGGGTCGGTTGAAACGAAGCCGAGTGAAAAAGTAGCGAAGGAACTACTCCTTGACGTGAATTCCAAAAAGAAAAAGGGCGAGTACGCTGACACCTTTCTCGGTAGTGGTGAGAAGCTCACTGCTTGGCTAAAAAAGAAGAACTTATCTTTACCGACGGGTGGAGAGGCGAGCATTTCCTCTTATGCTGACCAGGGCTACCAGTTTTTGGCATTGGAAGTCGACGGCGATCAGGTGGAATTAATCGGCGGAGATCGGGCTCAGCTCTCGCCGATTCGTTACAACGTACCAGGCAAGGTCAATACTGTGCCTGCGCGCTTTGGGCTTCCTTCGGCGGCAAAAGAACAGGAATTACTCATTTACACGATGGCACCGGGACAGCGGGTTCAGGTGAAAAACTACCCGACTCAGGCAGCGCCAACGAACTTGACCGTTGACTTTAAGGTGAAGGAAAAAGTGGGCGAGTACTATGCTGCGCTACACGATAAGTACCTGAAGAAGCATCCTGGCACGTTCCTCCTGGAGTATGCCTACCCCACATCGGATTGTGGTAAACCTTGCGCGACTGAGCCGCTTTTACCCCATGAATTGTTGAGCTTGGGTGCTGATTACTTTGAATCGAAGCTCAGCTCGAGCATCAAGAACCCTCCCGCCCCGGAGCCGACAGAGGAAGAGGAGTTGAAGCTAGAAGGTCGCTTAATGGGCAAAAATGGCAAAGAGAAAGCCACAATCAAGCGCGAATGGGAGGCCTCTCGCAAGGAGCTTGCCGCCCGCAAGGCTCTGCTAGAGCGCAATGAATATATCCTCTCACGACTGCACTATCGCTATGCGGCGGGTGATCTTCCTCAAGATCCCGAGCTAGGAGGCGGTGCAGCAATCGAGGGTGGCATTGGTTTGCCTTTGGGTGAATTCGGTGCAGCATCACTAGAGGTCGAGGCAGCCGATGAGAATCATTTTCAGACGCGATTCAACAGCCTTCATGAGAATATTAAAGTAGTGAAGTGTGATAAGCCCCAGTATCATCGTTGGGGTAAGCCCCCTCGCACTTACCGAGGGGCGAATAAGATCTGGGTGGCGAACGACTTAGCTCGGCGTAAGCGTTCCAAAATTAAACCTGAAGAAGTCACGATGACAGCATTTCCTGACCTCGGTATTCCGGGAAAAATCGTTCAAAAAGAAGAGAGCAAGCCTCAGCCTGTCGCCAAGAAGGAAGAAGGCGGGTGCTCCTACGCGTCTCGACCTTGGAGCGGTTCGGGCGGATCCTTCTTGCTTGCTGCCCTTGGTCTTTTGGGGTGGGCCACTCGCAGACGCATACGCGGCTAAGACGGCCAGGCCTACCTTCGGCTTTGCAGAACGATTCAGTTTCTCAGCAAGAGCGGAATCCCACTAAAAAAGGAGCAGTAAATCTGCTCCTTTTTTAGTGCTAGGGCTCGTGGAGGCTTCGCTCTAAAGAGGGGAGCGTTTGAAGTAGGCGGCAAGTAAGTCACGGGCTAATTGATGGCCCTTTTGATGCCACTTCTCTGGATTTTGAAGGAGTACGCTGACAACGATTCTCGGGGCTTGGCTAGGAGCGAAACCGACGAACCAAGAAGCTGTGGGTGCTTTTCTATGAGGGCGCAGAGTTCCGGTCTTACCGGCGACCTGGATCGGGCCTAGCTGACCTTTCCCATTGGGTTTTACAAATGAGTCACGAGCGGTTCCGCTATGAGCCGTGACTTCCATGGCTTTGCGCATCCGTCGTGCCGTGCGTGTACCGAAAGCACGTTTTGAGGCGACGTCGGGGTCTTCATCAACAAAGTGCATGGGCAGAACTTTACCCCCGTTGGCAACAGTGAGAGCGAGTTGCGCTCCTCCAAAGACCGACAACTTTGAGTCCTGAAAGCCAGCAGCTGCTCGGGCGAAATCGAGGTCGTTGTAGGGAAGCTCAAGGCTTCCGACTCGACCTTGAACATCGAGAGTGAGCTGCTGATTAAAACCAAGACGTTGAGCCTGGGCGGCTAGCTGTTCGCG
>JAKVCH010000017.1 GCA_022447485.1 Polyangiaceae bacterium
GTCGCAAAGGTCGATCCATGACGCGGGCCGCGAGGATCTCATAATCGCGTGAGCGTCCTTCTCGCTTGAAGAATCCTCCAGGGATTTTTCCTGCTGCGTAGGTCTTTTCGGTGTACTCACAGGTCATCGGAAAGAAATCGAGACCTGGTCTTTCTGAGGTTGAGACGACTGTAACGAGGACTTGGCTGCCACCAAAGGTGACTAATACGGCACCATGTGCCTGCTTGGCTAATCGACCGGTCTCCATCGTGAGAGTGCGGTCGCCAATCTTAATTGATTCACGTACGAACATTGACAAAGCGCTCCTTGGCGCGGGTTTACTGCTGCGTGCAGTTAAAACGCCGGCGGCGAGCACCTTGACTTCAGCCCCGATTCCTGAAAACGGCCGAAGGGAATTAGCGAATCCCCCCGGATCACTCCCACGAAGCGAAGTTGAAGTATGGTCCTTCGCTGCCAGTAATGGTGTAACGCCACAAACGACGCTACTCCCCTCCCCTTCATTCGGATCTACCTATCTTGGTGAGGTTCGATTGAAGAGCAGGGGATGGTAGTGGGACCCGAAAATTACTTTCGGATATTGAACTTGGCGAGGACGTCCTTGTAACGCTGAACATCCTTGCGTTTAAGATAGTCGAGCATACGACGCCGTTGACCAACAAGCTTCAGTAGACCACGACGAGAGTGGTGGTCTTTCTTGTGAGTCTGGAAGTGCTCAGTGAGATAAACAATACGCTGTGTAAGCAATCCGATTTGAACCTCGGGAGAGCCCGTGTCCGAGTCATGAAGACGTGCGGTTTCAATCAGAGTTTGCTTTGCTCCGGGTGCGAGTGGCATTTTCTTTGTATTTCCTGGTTGAGTAAGGACGCGCAGTATAGGCGGCAAAGGATTGCCGTCAATTAAGTAACTGCAATTATTTGACGAAAAAGAATCAGATTGAGCACGATGGTGCTGCCTCTTTCATTCGGGGTCAAGGATATCCGCGAGCAGTGGCGCGAATCGTTGGGCGATGCCCTGTTCTAGCTCTTGGGCCGTTGTTGCCTCGAAAGCCGTGTCGGCGGCATCTTCTGCATCGGCGCGAGAGACTCGCTTCAGTGCCGCTTTGACTTCGGGGAGCGCGGAGGCCTCCATACTCAAGCTACGGAGCCCCATCCCGACCAATAAAATTGCAGCGAGAGGGTCACTGGCCATGGTGCCGCAGACCGACACATCTCTTTTCCTAAATTTGCCAGCCTGAATCACCTGCTTGATCAATCGAATGACAGCAGGATCAAAGTAGCTAGCCAAACGGGCTAATTCTCGGCTAGTGCGATCAACGGCCAACGTATACTGCACCAGATCGTTGGTTCCAATCGATAGAAAGTCGGCCTCCCGAGCAAATTCTTCGGCAAGAATGGCAGCGGAGGGGATTTCAATCATACAGCCAAGGGCAATATGTTCCGCATGAGCATGCCCGTGTCTATCAACTTCGAGTACTGCTTCGGCCAGGAGAGCACGGACCGCCCGCAATTCACTTAATGAAGAAACCATCGGGACCATGATTTTGATGGAACCATGGGCCGAGGCGCGAATCATTGCGCGCAATTGGGTTTTGAAGAGTTCTGGTTGCGAAAGCCCCAGGCGAACCGCTCGCAAACCTAAAGCGGGGTTCATATCTTGAGGCATCTTAATTGTCGAAACGAACTTATCGCCACCGATATCAAAGGTGCGCAATGTCACAGGTAGAGGCGCCATTGCTTCAACGACCTGACGGTAGGCCTCGTATTGCTCCTCCTCAGATGGCGGACTTTGGCGATCGATATATAAAAACTCGGTTCGATAGAGGCCGATGCCCTGGGCCCCTTGCTCTTTAGCGAGCTCAGCTTCAAGAATAAGCTCTATATTAGACTGGAGTTGGATAGGCAGGCCATCTGCCAGAACAGCCGGTTCATCCCGTCTTTCCCTTAAGCCTCGCGCGAGAGCGTAATAGCGCTCTGCTTGGGGTTGAAGTTCGCGTAACCTTTCTGCGCTGGGCTCGACGATGACCTTGCCATGGACTCCATCGAGAACAAGCTGCTCGCCGTTAGCGATTTTTTCAAGGGCACCATGAGCTCCAACAACAGCTGGAATTTCCAGCGCCCTGGCTAGAATAGCAGTGTGACTGGTCCGCGTTCCGACCTCGCAAATCAGGCCGAGAACCATGCGCTTATTCAGAGCTGCGGTTTCTGCAGGGGAAAGGTCATGGGCGACGAGAATGACGGGCTCGCCCGAGGTGGGCAATACTAAGCCCTTCTTTTGACCAGTGAGGCAGCGCAATATTCTGTCGCGGACAAACTCAAAATCATGGCTGCGTTCTGCGAGGTAATGATTCTTCGATTCGCGCAGGGTGGCACACATCTCAGCAACCGCCGACTCCAAGGCCCATTCTGCTCCGTGCAAGTCGTCGCGAATACCGCGCTCAACGTCTTTCAGAAGAGTCTGATCCCCCACCATCAGGATATAGGCGTCGAGGATAGAAGCCTCGACCCCCGCTGCAGAAGAACCACTGCTTTCACGAACTTGCTCCGCGAGCGCTTGCAGTTCTTGACGGGCTTCATCTACCGCTTTTCTATAACGCTCTACCTCTGACTGAGCTTTGTCGAGGCTTATCTTTCGATGAACGACGCCCAGTCGACCTGTGTCGACGACAAACGCCTGGCCGACGGCGAAGCCCGCCGACCCGGATAAACCATCAATTTGTGCGAACTCGCTTGGTTTTGAATCGTGTGTCAAGGCAGAACCAGGAAGACGGGCTTGATAGTAAACATCCAGAGGTTTTTAGACCAGGGCCAGCGGACTGAAGCCGAACTTGTTCGCAGCTCTGGGGACGGGCCATCTAGGTGGCACTACTCGCCCTCTCCAAACTTATCAGCAATCAAGTCCCCGATAGCTTTCAGTGCTTCTGACGCCTGCTCTCCGGAGGTTCGAATGGTGATTCTTGTGCCCTGCGCCCCGCAGAGAAGGAGCACGCCCATCACGCTTTTTGCGTTAGCCTCTTGTCCCTCACGCCCTGCCATGACTTCACAGGGGAACCTCGACGCCACTTGCACAAGGCGACTAGCCGCCCGGGCATGGAGTCCTAGTTTATTGATAATTTCGAAGGTTCCTTCGGCTTGCTGCTCGACCATCGGCCGCATCATAACGAGCCCGATCACCTTTGACCAGCACGACCCTGAGGGAGGTTCGTGCGAAGGTGTTTGGGGCTTATATATTAACTACTTTCTCTGGTCACGGAGTTCCGGTGATGATTCGCCGGTCCCGTCACTTGAGTGTTCACTTTGCCGGATGTCGCGATGAGCTGCTTGAACATGGTCTGGTCCACCGCTGTTCAGACGCTTGGTGAGTTCCTCTGCCAAAGCTACAGAACGATGCCGGCCACCTGTACAACCGATGCCGACCGTTACGTAGCTTTTCCCTTCTTTCTTGTAACGAGGTAGGCAAAACCTTAGAAATTTTTCTAGGTGTTCGAGGAGTTCTTGAGCATCTGATAGACCTAATACGTAGTCAGCGACCTCTCGATCGAGCCCCGATAAGGGCCGCAAGTCTGGAGAAAAATAAGGGTTTGGTAAAAAGCGCACGTCGAATAGCAGGTCGACATCGTAGGGAATGCCGAACTTAAAACCAAAGGAGAGCACCCTCACCCTGGTCTTCATAGCGCTGCTTTCGCCAGGCTCGAGGAGTTGAGTCGCCTCTCGACGCAATTGATGGACGTTTAAAGCAGTTGTATCGAGAATGATATCTGCACGCTCGCGCAAAGGAATCAGAAGCCGATGTTCTTCGACGATGCCGTCCAGCAAAGCGTGGCTTGAGCCTGTATTTTCCGTTGAAAGAGGGTGTGGCCGTCGGGTGGCGCTGAAACGCTGGGCGAGGAGTTTTTCGGAACTCTCGAGGTAAAGAACCCGAAGCTGGATCCTCTCTTTTTGAACCAAAGCGTCGATCACGCTGGCCACCTTCTCTAGGTAAGCACGGACTCGGATGTCGAGCCCAAGGGCGACTTTATCCACTCCTCCTTTGTGGAGCGCCGAAAGCGTCGCCTCCACGACGGGAGGAGGCAAGTTGTCGATGCAATAGAAGCCGCTGTCCTCGAGAGCATTGAGCACGGTAGTTTTACCAGCCCCGCTCATTCCCGTAACGATCACTAGGTCCAGGTTTTGTTGGGCAACGGTCATGATTCTTCTTCTGTTGGTTTTTGTAGACCGGGTTGAGGCCCCGCCGGATTGAGTCGTACTGGCGGCGGAGCAGAACTTTCATTCGGAGAACGGGGCGGACGAATCTTTGGCAGAGGCGTTCTCGATCCGTGCATTGTCGCCCGTTCAATTTGGTCAACAAATTCCCGAGCCGGGTGATGCCCCGCTCGGCGAAGCAGCTCAGCTCGGGCTGCAATTTCGATAATGGAGCTCATGTTGCGGCCTGGCTGAATTGGTAAAGTGACCTTTCGGATAGGAACCCCTAAGACGTCACGGTGCTCGTCTTCTACGCCTATTCGGTCGTACTCAGCGCCTTCTTTCCAAAGCTCTAAGTCAACTATTAAGTCGATGCGCTTGCGATCACGAACAGCAGTCACGCCGTAAAGGTCCTTAATGTTGAGAATCCCCAGACCCCGAACCTCCATGAAGTGCCTGAGCGGGTTGGCTGGTTCACCAAAGATCATTCCGGGTGGTCGATAATCGCATTCGACAACGTCATCCGCGACTAATCGGTGTCCTCGCATGACAAGCTCGAGGCTGGTTTCGCTCTTTCCGATTCCGCTCTGTCCACAAATCAGTACACCAACTTCGAATATATCGACCAGCACCCCGTGAATTCGGCATCTTGGCGCTAGGTGCTCATCCAAAAGGGTATGCACCGCCGTAATCGCCACGGATGATTTTTCACGGACGAGAATTAAGGGCGTATCCGCTCTCCGAGCCGCCTCGATCAACACCTCGGGTGGTCGCACGCCGCGACTGACAATGACGCAAGATGGTGCCTCAGCGAAAAACCGTTGAGCGGCCTCGTGCTGGGTCTCAGGCGAGAGGCCCTCCAAAAAAGATAGCTCTGTTTCTCCGAGAATTTGGATCCGCGATGGTACAAAGCCATGCATATGACCAACGAGCGCTAGGCCCGACTTTTGGATTCGCGAGTGAGTAATCTTTCTTGTGAGTCCACCTTCTCCAGTAAGAAGTTCCCAGTGCAGTCCGAGTTCGGCGTTGGCAAAGAGCTGTCGTACTTCAACACCTTGAGGAAGGGAGCCGGGTGGAGGATCATAGACAGTCATGACGCGCGCGATTCAGAATAGCTGCGGCGAGCATATCAGAGAGAGAGCCTATTGGGCAGGGCATGTCGGTGACACTTTATGTCGAACACAAGGCGTATGCCCGGTGGTTTTTGTTCCGCCTCATGCCGGCCCGCCTCGGGCGATGTTCAACGGAATAGCTGCTTGCGTGTTAGGGGGCGCAAACTGGGCCGAGCTCGCTTTTTTCGTGCTCCAAAATGAGTGTATGAGCCTGCTCCGCCGTGGTCGACTCGAGAAGCCGCCGCCGGGTCTCAATCTTGCGGAGTAGCTTGGAGACTTTGGCAAGAATCTTTAAGTGCTCGCTTGCGGCCTGTTTCGGCCCGATGACGCCAAAAAAAATAGTCGCTGGCGCACCGTCGCATGACTCGAAGTCGACTCCGTGGGGCACAATTAAGAGTGCGGCCGTTTGCTCTTTCGCTGCAGCGATCGAGGTGTGAGGGATTGCAACACCCTCGCCAATGCCCGTGCTCAGGACTGTTTCTCTCTCGAGGAGTTGTCGCTCGACTTCGTTGCGGTCCAAGTCGGAACCACGGGTGAGCAATTCAGCCAATTGATGAATGACCTGCGCCTTATTGGTGGGCGCGTCCTTGGCGCCGGTGCTTACCCGGGTGCGCGGAAGAATGCTCGAGATACGCATGAGATTGGCTGCTGTTCTTTACTCCTCGGGGCCAGCTCCTGCAAGCTGCAGCCCCTATTTTCAACTACTGAATATTCGAATGGCCCTCCCTTTTCAGGGACGGGCCATTCGACGCGGCAGACATATTGTCGGAGAGGTGACACCCTTTACCGCCGGCGAAGCCCTCTATTCGAACCGATCCGCCGTGCTATTTTCGATTCTACGGAACCGAGGCCGCGACGCGTCCCCGAGGCGTCTAACCGATTGACGCACTGAACTCCTCGGGTGCTGGTTGGTGTCGTAAATCTACGTCTTTACGGCGTTTCGCTTGGGACACGCCCTTTGCGTGCTGAATTTGCGATTCGAGCTTACTCACGACATTGTCGATGACTGCGTACATTTCGTCACCGGCTTCGTGCGCCTCGAACCAATGTCCGCCACTTTGTATCTTTGCTTCGACCAGTTGCTCCGCTTTCTCCGCTGCAAGAGTGATCCTCGCAGTCATCGGCTGGCGCAAATATTTTTGCAGCCTGCTCACCTTTTGACTCGCGTGGTTTTTGAGCGCGTCTGTCGACTCGATATGCCGGAAGGTGATATTGATGTTCATGAGTTCTCCTTGGTTTTGGTGAGAGCGAAAAGTCTAGCCTTTCGCAGGGATCGAATTCATCGAGTGGGCTACTGAGCTGTCTGGGGTTGAGCTAGCAAGTGCCGCACTGAAAAACTCAGCCGCTCTGAAAAACTCAGCCGCGCTGAAAGTCTCAGACGAGCTGAAACTCGCAAGCGAGCAACTTTCTGTCTAGCTTGGGTCCTCAGCCAGCGCAGCAGCGGTAGCCGATTCAGCTTTGGTGCCCGAGTCAGCTTTTGCATCCACCCTTTGAATTTCCTCGGGTGCGACTGGCGCAACTCCTGTATGTACAACTTATCGAGAGCGCTCTGTTCTATGACCATTTCGGTAGAGAAGGTAGAGCGTCGAGTAGACGGTACATGGGTCGTTTCGTCAGCCAACATCTCCACTATAGATCCGCTTTTGTCTCCTGTGTGAAAAATCGACCAAGTGAGGTGAGAAAAAAGAGTGACACGCAGGAAGTCGGCTCAATTAACCTCGTAGTGAGACTTTCTTCTTTATAGACGTTTAGCGATGTATCATGGTGAGACGTTTCAGTACATCAGGGCAATGCATAGCCCGTGCCAAGATGCGTTTGAGCTCTTGGCTCTTTTCTCATGTCGTTGTGCCTTCTCCGGCAGCCGCGCTATTTTACCGCCCGGAGCTGGTTGAATGCCTCGTGAAACGATGCATCATGAACCAAAGTGGGCGTAATAGTAACTAGGTCACGCCTTGTGGTCCTTTTGTTAGCGAAAGACTAGAGAAGTCAAAAGTGCTGACGGCGCTTGGACGAGGCGAGTATGCCCAGCATTTCACGATATTTAGCCACGGTGCGTCGCGCGATCTTGATACCGTGATCCTTTGCCAGTCGCTCTACTAAGGCTTGGTCGCTGAGTGGCTTCTTCTTGTCTTCAGCCTCGACCATTTTCTTAATCGCTTGTTTTACGCTTTCAGAAGAGATGTCTTCATCAGCCATGCGACGAATGCTCGAGTTGAAGAAGTACTTAAGCTCAAAAAGGCCTTGGGGGGTGTGAACATATTTGTTGGTGGTCACGCGAGAGATTGTTGACTCATGCATTTCCACCGTGTCTGCCACATCACGAAGCACCATAGGTTTGAGGAAAGCGACTCCTTTTTCGAAAAAGCTACGCTGCTTCTCGACAATGCATTCGGTGACAAGAATGATAGTTTTCCGGCGCTGCTCGATGGCTCGGATTAACCATTGGGCATTTTTTAACTTCTCATCGATGAATTCTTTTGCACTCGGATCGGCAAGTAAGCGCTTTGTGAGAGCCTCGTTGATGTGGAGACGCGCTATCCCTTTATCGTTGTCGACGACTCGAAACTCGTCACCATCTCGCACTACGTACACGTCTGGAGTGATGCCAATCGACTTGTCGTCAACGTCACTGTAGTTGCGTGCTGGGCGACTCTCCAGAGTCTGTACCTCTTTCACCAGTTCGTAGATCTCGTCCAGGGGCATCTCGAGAGATTTGGCGATTGCCTGGTAATTATGCTTCTCAAGATCGATGAAGTGCTCGTCGATGATGCGATAGATGGTGTCACCAGGATTGTAACCGGCTTGCTGCGATTGCACGAGGAGACATTCTCTGAGGTCGCGAGACGCTACCCCTACCGGATCAAAACGCTGGATCAGTTCGAGAACGAAAGGCGCGTCATCAGCATGTAGCCCAGCTTCGCTCGCTAAGTCCTCGATCGTTAGATCGGCCGTGCGCGTACCGTCTGGGCGCTCGACGCCCTGCAGGTCTAGGTAGCCTCTGTCATCGAGGTTTCCTATGACCAATTCACCGAACTTTCTCTCTACATCGGTGAAGTCGCTCATCTGCAACTGCCACATCAGATGATCGCGCAGGGAGCGGGGACGCGTAAAGTTCTGCTCGATGGGTGGTAAATCATCGAAGGCTCCACCGCCGGCGCCGCTGCCAGTGTTTTGGAGCGTTCTATTTTCGAGAAATTTTTCCCAGTCTACCTCGCGGGTTGCTTTCTCTGTCTCCTTGGAGTCATCGGTTCGAGACTCTTTTTCCAGCTGGCGCTCTGCGGCTTGGCGTCGGTCCGTGTCTCCCCTGTCCCGTTGATCGAACTCTTCCTCCGAGAGGACGGGGTTATTGTCGAGTTCCTTTCGCACTTCGTCGACGAGTTCGAAGCGCGAAAGTTGCAATAACTTGATGGCCTGCTGCAGCTGGGGCGTCATGACCAGCTGCTGGGACATCTTCAGTTGCTGCTTTATTTCCATTGCTCTGTAATTTGGTCCTCTTTCGCAGAAACCACAAGCCCCGGCCCGAGTTGGTGCAAATAATCTTCTGGGTGGGGAATATTCTTGTCTGATTCCCATCGTCTCTTGATCTTATTGACGACAAGCGCATCATGAACGCTTGGGGAATGGAGAGAGTTGGCCACGAAACGACCGCGACATTTCGGCTCAAAGCATTGCTTCTGTGCCTGAGGGCGAAATACGGTGCGAGGGCGGCCAAGGAATTCACCAGAAGAGTCCGCTGCGGGCCGGTATTCGACGATGAAACCCGCCCAATCGCCACATTATTATGGGTGAGAGCTCTTGCCGAATTTGAGGATATCTGCGGGCAAGAAGCCTTCGAGCAGTTGCCGGAGTTCTTTGTTCACCCCAACAACTTAGGGGCTTGGGGACCCATGTTGAGCGGTTCGATGACACCCCAAGAGTTTTGGGACCGCGCGAGTTATTATTCGAGCCATTCTTCGCCTAGGTCGCAGTTAGAGCAGATTTCTTCGCTTAGGGCGAAAGTGACCTTTCTCTTGCCCAGAGGTCTGCCCGTTAGCGACCAGCGCAGGGTGCTTCGGGCTCTATGCGCTGAAGTGCAGTCTTTACCGCTTTTGATGTCGCCGAATGTAGGCAAACTTGAACTGCAAGGAGACGTGAGTGGTGGCCAAGTCAGTGGCATTCTCAGTTGGCGAGCTCCAGGCCGAGCAACTACCGGCTATGGTGTGCTGCTTACTGCTGCGATCCTGATTCTTGGATGGAGCGTTCTCGAGCGTGCTGGCGTCAATCGCCTGGAAACATTTCGCACCCTTTTTCTCATCCTTTTGGTGGGTAGTACGGCTACCTACGTTGTCTGGCGCGAGGCCCGCGCTCGTAGTCGAACAAGTTTTAATAGGAAAAAGATTTTCGCCTTAGAACGAGCGAATCTATTATCCGTCTCCCGCTCGCATGAAATTTCCAGGCCCCATCAAGAGCCCGTGCTTGGTGGTATGTACCGTTTGGATTCTCCTTTGGGCAGCGGAGGTCATGCTACGGTTTGGGGAGCTCAACGCTTACTCGATAACCAGCCGGTGGCGGTGAAGCTTCTGCGCACCGGTAGTGCTAGCGAGCCGCGAGCGATCGAGCGAATGAAGCGTGAATCAGAGGCAATCGTTAAGGTTCATCACCCCAATGTCGTCGAGGTCCTGGACAGTGGGCATTTGTCTTCAGGCGTGCCCTATTTAGTCATGGAGCGATTGGTTGGAGAAACAATTTCGGAAAGAGTGTCGCGGCGAGGCGCTCTAAGTTTTAGTGAAGTTATGACGGTGGGTACGCAAGCAGCTGCCGCTCTCGACGCGATGCATCGTGCGGGTATCGTCCACCGCGATATAAAGCCTGATAATCTTTTTGTGAGTGGCGGTGATGATCTGCAGTTGAAGGTGATCGATTTTGGTGCAGCTTGGATGATGGGTGCAGGTGGCTATGAGAGGGAGCTAGGGGTAGTCGGCACGAAGGGTTTTGCTGCTCCTGAACAGATTGATGGTGAGCCCCCCTTTCCTACAGCTGATATCTATGCACTCGGAGTATCCTTACGAACCCTTCTTCAAGGCAAACCGCCGTTCGAGACTCAGAGTCTCGAGCAATTCGCGGAAGAGCGGTTGACCAGTAGCGATGTCGATGAACTGAGTCCGCGGCGGATCGAGCTTCGGGTGGCTGAGCTGATTTTAAAAATGACTGTTGCTGAGCCAGAGGAGAGAATTGAATCTGCGCAGCACGTAGCTCAGGAGTTTGCTCGCTATCTGAAGCTGTGGCGCGAACTAAAAGAGAAACAGAGGCTCCCCTCCGCCTCACGGCTCTCGAGCGACGGAGAGTTCGCCTAGGAATCAGCTGTCTTTAGGGCGTCGCACTAGGGTGAAGTTTATTTTTTTTTCGAAGGATCCCGTATTGCTCCGAGGTGCGAGGAATCGAAAAAACCGCGGTTAACTCGAACTGCTCCCCGGCCCCAGCACGGAGTAGATTTCGATCAACGGCGTAATAGGCCTCGAGTGAATCTGTCGCGCTGCCAGGCTGGACTTTTTGGCTTCTCAAACGAATAACCCAGGCATCAGCATCCCAGGTTTCAAAGAAAGCCAGCGGTACGGCTTTGGAGGTATGGCCTCCCGGCAGAACTGCGACAGCGGGGTTGGTGACGCCTCCGAGATCAAGAATTTTTGCCGGCGATGCCGCGCCTACCCAGCCGATGTCCACGGTGGCGATTCGATGGCTGCCCCTCAAAAGATGGGCGCCTTTTTCAATCCACTCTTCGCGAGTTCTGACAACTGCCCGTGCGGACCCCCAATAGTGGACGACTAGGTTGCATGTCGTACAAATGCCCAGCAACACAAAAGTTTTCGTTATCCAGTTATTCCTCTGAAAGTATTTTAGGCGGCAGAGAAGAAGAGGGACCACTGGAACAAAAAGGCGAAAGAGAGGCATCCAATCTCCCCCGGCGAAAAGAATACTCAGGAGGGAAATCCCTACGAGAAGGAAAATATTTGCCCCCTTACCTTTCTGCTGCTCAGCCTTCTGACCGACAACAAGATAAAAAAGACCCCCATGGATCAAAGTAGCGCTTATGTAATAAAGCCCATGGTCGAGATCAGGGCTTTTGGCAATTGCTGCCAGTGGAAGCCAATGACCGTAGACGATTCGTCGCACGACAAAGAACAAAGAAACTGTTGCAGTATAGATAGTCGCGAGCCTGAGAGGCTGCTCACGGTTCGTCTTTCTTCCCGTGAGGAGCGCGAGACCAAGAATACTGAGCTCTGGTCGTAAGCCCGCCCCGAGACCGACCAGCCCCGCCCCCGCAGCTTTTGCTCGTTGGCTAGCTGAGTTCGCGACCGGAAGGCTGTCACCGGCGATCAAGAGTAGACTCACAAAGGCAGTCGCTAATCCGGCACTAGCCCAAGCCCCAGCCCAGGGACAGCAGATGAGTCCGAGCAAGAAATAGATCTTTCCTTTGCTATTCACCGGCCTACCGCTGAGCCAAGCCAGGCTGATTGCAGCGAACCAGAAGATGACCCCCATCCACCTAGCCAATTGCCACAGCTCAGAGGCCTGGGTGAGGCCGAATGTGCCACCTAAGAGGGCAAGCAACCAATCATAACCAAGGGGGGTCACGCCATTCGTTGCTGGAACACTGCAATTGAAATCTGCGACCCCGCTTTGAAGGACGCAGGAGGCACTACGCGCAATAATCAGCGCATCATCGACGCTAAAGCCCCAAAAACAATAAATATTTAGCCCTAAAGCGCATAAGAACGCTGCGTCTAAAATCTGTTGTTTTACTTTCAGAAGTCCCTCTACCCATCCCTGAGCATGTTGTCCAAGAAACTGCAATCCTTGTCGATTATTGGGGTGAATTATCAGGCTTCTTTAGAATAGCGTTCGAATGTCACCGGTGCACTTGGTATTACGCTCTTCTCCCTCCTCTTCCTCTAGTTCGGCTCCACTTCGCGGGATACTCGATATCATCGTAGATGGGGTGAATCTCACGGCTCGAGCCGGACGTAGTCAGGGCCTCACTCTTTTGGCAGAGCTGGGGCACGCCCTGGGATCTCTCCTTCGGGGGCGTGTGAGCCGGACGACGGCTCAACTTGCCGCCGAAGGTGATACCTGGGAGCTCGGTATGGAGGTAGACGGTAGCGATGTGCTGTTGAGCGTGTATCGTTCCGGACCTTGCCCTGAGGTTGCCGTTACCGATCGTCGGGTTTCGCTGGTGGACTTACGGGAGGGCGTGGAAGAGGCGCTCATCGACGCTCTGGAAGGACGCTTGCCGGTTGGTCATCGGGGCGTTCTTGAGTCGTCCTTGGAACAACTGCGTCGCGGCGTACGAACGGCGAAGCCACTCTCTCGTGGCTTAGTGCAGGATCGCATCGTCGTGGCACCTGGTCCGGAGCTCAGTCTCCGCGCTGATGCTGCCTTCCGTATTGGAAATGCTGCGACCCCGCTTCCGGCGCAGGTGGAGCGTGCAGATCTGCATGGCTTGCTCTTAACGGGGCGCTTGAAGATAGCTGGTGGCCAGCAAGAAATAGAGCTGCCTGATTGTCAATTATTCCTCGTTGCGGAGCGTTTGGTGTGGCTGGCTGAAGATACCCTTGAGTCTTGGCAGGCTGCTCGGCCGTTGTTTCGACGTCTGAACGTGGAGGGCTGTCGCTTTGGCGTGCGGCGGGGTCCGGGGGATGGTCCTGTCACATTCACGGTCTCCACGCTTAGCGAAGCGGGCGCCCCAGAAGACGTGATGACGATAGCAGAACTGGAACCGACTCTGTTTGTTGAAACTGTTGCCGAGTTTGCGGAGGCTCTTTGCCAGCGTTTTTGCAAACATGACGGGCGACAGGAGCAGAATTTGCGCCTGAAATTATTGCTCGAGAATGCGGCCATTTTGAGAGACAGGCTGGCAGAGATGAAAATGGATGATTCTTTGACCAATGCCGAGCCTGAATCATTTAAGAGTTATGGATTACCTCAGCGTTCATCCCAGTCGAACGGTGCCTGGAGTCAGGGTGGCGCGCTTCGCTTTTCGCCTCGATGGCTTGCGGCTGTTCCTCAAATCGACTTGAAGGCGACCTTCTTGTATCAAGAGAAGCTGATTGTTGGTTCGGCGCGAGAGGTCGCAGCTCTAGATTCCCGGACTGGCGATATGTGCTGGCGTATTCAAAGCGAACGGGCTGCTACAGTGGCGACCCCTCTTGGTATTGCACGTTTGCATGCTGACGGTCGACTGCGCCTTCACGATCTCGAGAGTGGTGAGGTCCGCTCGATGACCCGCCTGACTCCTCGAGCTGGCGGGGGCGCTGCAGGTGCCTTAGTGAATACACCGGGCCTGCCTCGGCTATTGCTGGTGGCCGAGGGAGACCGCTCCATTACTGCCATTGATCTGGCGACAGGTGATATTCGATGGCGCCATCGCGGTAGTCGTCCCAGCCAATTTCGCATGCGGCGGGCCGGACGCCTGGTGTTGATCACCGGGGGCGATTCGGCGCTCACGGCCCTGGATGTCACCACTGGCGATGTGGTCTGGAAGGTGCGTGATAGACTGCCATTCAGTGGCGATATCGCTGTCACTCAAGACAGTGCCTTCGCCCTATCGATCAGCGCGGTCGGTGCCGCACGTTTGCATCATATCGATCTCTGGACGGGTGAGCGGCGCTGGACGTCTTATCTTGAAGAGCAACCCGTCATGGGGCTGAACCCAATGATCGCTCAGAATGCCGTCATGGTGCCGACACACGACCGTCGGGGCGTTGGTATCCAGGGCTTTGGCGCGAACGACGGCAAGCTGCTTTGGGAGCATGAGCCAGGGCTATCGGCTGCCTCGACTGCCTGGTTGGCGCTGGACGATCGAATTGTAGCGAATAGCGCTGCTGGTACACTGATCTGTCTCGATGCAAGTACCGGCACCACTCTATTTAACCATGTTTTTGCTCGTCAGGTGGAGGCGGATCAACCGCGTCGCTTGGAACCTATTTTAAATAACGGAGCGCTTTTCGTACCACAAAATCAGGTGGAAGTGATTCGACCAGAAGACGGAGAGTTGATTGGCTCAGTGCCCTGCGATTTGGTTCCGGACTTGGTGAGGATCGACCAAAATTCGAATATTATTATCGCGGAAGATAGTGGACATCTGGTGTCTTATTCTGCGGCGCCTCAACTTCGTTTGATCAAATCACCTCGTTGAACTGATCGAGGGTGGGAAGTTCTACTTTATCTATCTTGCCCCGCATGACTTTCATTCGATGGTCGACGGTGATGACCTCGCCTTCCTCCAGCTCGTGCCAGATATTTTCGCCTTGGAGTATCTCGCTGGAGACAATCAGGTGGTTGACGAAGCCGGTACGCGTCGGAGCCTCGCATTCAGGGGAGAGGCTCGGGCAAACCTCACGGTCAGCGCAGCGGTTTTTGTAGGTCGAATAAAAGAGAGGCTTTCCCCATTGGACGGCCACCAAACAATTCCCATCTGTGACCATGAAGGTCAACAATGGTGGGCGTTCTTCGTCGGCACTAATTTCGGCCGAGCGTGAGATCGTCTTCCTCAAGGCACTCAAGATATCCCGTATATCGTGGTGGCGACCTAGGGGGCCATATTCGGCTAGTCTGGATAGAAATTGGAAGAAAATCAGCTCGCTGTCTGTTTCCCCCAAAACGAAGCGTCTTAATTGAGGCGCAACTTCGGCAAGTAACGCTTCCCGGCACTTTTCGAGATTCGGAATATCTCCGTTATGAGCGCCCACCCATCGACCATATTGGAAAGGATGACAATTCAATACACTGTTTTTACCCTGAGTAGCCTGCCGAACATGGGCCAATACTGTTTCCGAAGCCACCACACCGCTGATGCGCTTGAACAACACGTCGTCCAGGGCTGTCGTGGGGCTTTTGGTGAGGGGAGGAGCGCCGTCGACGTAGAACGCAACGCCCCAACCATCGGGGTGTTGATTACTCTGAATGCCAAGGGCATTTTCTGCTTCAACCAAAGATCGATGGACTTGACTGGGAATGACGCTTCGGAACCCAAAAAGCCTGCACATAGGGTCAAAGTGGCATATCCTAGCGCTAAACCCAAGGTGAAACCCTTGAGGTCGCCCTCGCGTAGAAAGTGAAGATGACTGATTCATTGAAAAAGGTACTGGAGCGCCGAGAGTTTTTACGACGTATCGGTCAGGGCTCTGCGGTTTTGGGCTTGGGCGGTGCTTGGTACGGATTTTCCGATGCGCTGAGTGCATCTGCTGCGGAAGAGTTGCGCCCTGATGGACGCCCCCGCCTACCTCCTGGTCAAAGAGCGCTGACGAAGTTAAAGCCCATGGGTGGAAGGCCAGGATCGCCGAATACGAGTTCTTTTCGCCTCAAGCTCTATGGCTCGGTGCGCCGACCTAAGGAGTGGAGCTTTCGAGAGTTGGTGGCTCTAGGCGAGGAAAAGAAAGTTCTTGACGTGCATTGTGTGACAGGTTGGTCGCTGTTGGGTCAAGAATGGTCGGGAGTCACGATTCAACGCCTAGCCGAAGCTGCCGGCGTCTTAGGCTCGGCCCGCTACGTCATTATCGAGGCTGCCCATGGCTACACAGCGAACCTTCCCCTCGATGCTGCTTTGGCCCAAGAGAATATGATCAGCTGGAAGATTGCTGGGCGACGCTTGGGTCGAGCTCATGGCGCTCCCGCTCGAGCGCTGATTCCCAACCGTTACTTCTGGAAGAGCGCAAAGTGGATCACCGGCCTACGATTTCAGGAGAATGATGAGCGAGGCTACTGGGAGACGCGGGGCTATCACAACAGAGCCGACCCGTGGAAGGAGGAGCGTTTCGCGTAGCTTCTCTTGTCAGAGGGCCGCTGACCTGAGACAGAGGAGCTGGGACAAGGAAAGGCCGTCGGTTGTTTTTCATGAAGAAAATAGTGTTTTGGCGTAAGTGGCTACGTTCGCTGCATCGCGATTTTGGTTATTTTATTGTTGGGCTTACGTTCATTTACGCAATCAGCGGATTAGCTGTGAATCACCTGGAGGACTGGGACCCCAACTTTCGTCAGGTCGACGATGTTCAAACGATTGATCCCCAGCCTTATCGACAGGCGCTGCTGGAGGGCGGAACGGCTAGCTTGGCTCGGGTTGCTCTGAGCGAGTTAGGTGCAGTGGGGCCGATCGATGATATTTATCAGGTCGATGAATCTCACTACGATATCACATTGCAGAATGTGCTTATTTATGTCGATCTCGAAAGAAACGAGCTTCGTCGCGAAGGTCAGCATCCCAGGATACTTTTGCGCTTGGCCAATTGGCTACACCTGAATCGTGGTAAAAAAGCATGGACGATCATTGCAGATGGTTACGCGGTGCTCTTGCTTTTCATCGCGTTCAGCGGACTTTTTATTCTTAAGTCGAAGCGGCGTTTTTTTAACAGGAAAAACCTACTCGTCGCTGCGGGCTTTTCCGTGCCGATACTTTATGTGTGGTTGAGCGGCGGCCCCTGAAAAAAAACTCATCCTGAGAGAAAAAATCGCCGTTCCTTCTTTGAGAGTGGAAGGGGTTTGGCTCCCGCTTCCACCCCAGTTCGGCTGTGCGTCGTCGAAAAGCTGTGAAAAAATGGTGGTTTGCAGGTCTTTTAGTGAGGTCGGAATCCTGTTAACAGTGGATCTAGCTACTGATGGGAGGGGCGAGGCGTCTTTTTCTCACCACCCAGTGGTA
>JAKVCH010000170.1 GCA_022447485.1 Polyangiaceae bacterium
ATCGAATTTCTGAACTCGATAATCTACGTGTTTTAGCTGTCAAGAAAGATTTTCCCTATGCTCGGGAAGGCGAGACGGTCAACTTTCGCATGCTCTTAGAAGATGGCGAGTCTCCTGGACGAGCTGTCGAGATATTCTGGGGCTTCTGGTGTGTGAACCCACCCGGTGATTCCTTCACGGCTTGTCTGGCAACGCCGCCTGTTGCACCACCCGTATTCGAATTCGATAAAGAAGAATTTGCGATCGATATCCCTGAAGATATCATCCGCGAGAACCCTCAAGACCCAACCGCGCCGCCTTACGGCTTAGTCTATGTTTTTCATGCGGCTTGTGCCGGTCGTCTCGACTTTAGTGAAGGCTCCGATGGCTTTGGAGGCTTTGGCGGTAGTGATGGTCTCGACTTCGAGGGTGATGGTTCCGTGGGTGAGTTTCCCGATGACGTCTCCCCCCTGACTGCTCTACCGGTTTGCCTGGACGAACAAGGTGAGCCCTTAGGGCCTGATGACTTTATTGTCGGTTTTTCAGCTGTGTACGTGTTTGAAGAGTACCGGAACGCCAATCCAGTGATCAACGGTTTTGGTGTAGACAACGCCTCGGTAACACCCGAATGCATTGGTAACGATTGTGAAGGTGAATTTGATCCTGACTCGATTACCGGTTGTACGGAGGGCGTTGTGTGTCTGAAAGCTTGTGAGGATGATGGCGACCCAAGCTGCCCTGAAATAAAGCTCGAAGTGCAGGTGGATCGAAGTAGCGTCGAGGAAGATGAGCTAGCTCGTGATTCCTATGGAAGCTCGCTTGAGGAGTCGATCTGGGTGAGCTATTTCGCGGATCGAGGCTCGGTGGCCTCCGATGTGAAGCTAGTGAATGATGCCGTCGAGGGTTGGGTCGATGATCAGTCGACCGATTTTTATGCGCCTGAGGAAGTCGGGCCACTCAGACTGTGGGCTGTCGTCCGAGATAATCGGGGCGGGCAAGAATGGATTCGCATTCCTGCCTACGTTGAGTAGGCAACCTGAACATCACTCTGTCGATTCAAGGCTCAATCACAGCTCCCTACTCTGCTACTCGGTTGGAGCTAGAGTTCCGTCGATGGTCTCGGCATTTTGGCCATCACTACCTTATTGCCGTAGGCAGGGGGAGGCGCGATGTGCAGCTTTTCGTCTGCCGGTATCTCAGCATTTTTAAGCTGCTCTCCAGACTTTGCCTGGCGGTTTTCAACGTTCTCGGGTGGGCGAAGTTGTTTGGTACAAGCTGCTGTAAGTAGCAGGAGCCCCACGAGCAAGCCGCTGATAAGTAGCTGATTCGAGAGAGCTCGACTCGAGCCCAGCCCTCGCGCGGGGGCTAGCTTCTGGTCTGCAGGTTCCCTCTTCTGCGCTGAGGGTGTCCAGTCAACCGTCCCAAAGGGTCGATGATGTACCGGTTCTCTAGTTTGGTAGATCGGTTTATCAACTTCGGTCTTACCGCTACCCATAGCGTTGCTCCTTCTTGAAAAATCTCTTCATTAAGATCAACAAACGGATGGACTGGATATTCCTAAATGGCGGAAACCTGAACGACTTCCCCTCGATCTCTGCCTTGTTCGAGGAGTCGGTGATTCCGTGCAGAAGATTTCACTCTGAGGGTAAGGTGTTCCGCTAACGACCTTTCACTCAAATCCCCCTCGCCCAAGGATACATCCGCCGCCTGGACGCTGTTCTCTGATGCTGGGGAGAAGATTTTTGCTAGGCAACAGCCCCCTGGGCCTTAGGGGGAGTTATTGTAGGCATGGTTCTTCTTTGGTTGCAGATTTACTTCAAATCCGCGAGTCTTTGGGGGTCGTAGGTTCGCGACTGTCTTAGCCCAATGCAGCAGCAGCAAAATCCCCCACCCCTGGCACCTGGCTCGATCGTCAACGAGCGTTATGAGATTCGTCAGAGTCTTGGCAAGGGTGGAATGGGTGAAGTCTTTTTGGCGTACGATCGAAGCACTCAAGAGCCAGTGGGGCTCAAGGTTGTTCGCGAAGAGTCGAGGATGCCTGGAGATGATGAGGCTCTGAGACAAGAGCTGCTTCTGGCTCGCTCTGTCGGGCATCCCAACGTTTGTCGTGTCCATGATTTAGCACCGAGTCCTTGGGGACCCCTGTTGGTCATGGAACATATTAATGGCCAAACTCTGCACACGCACATTCGCCGGCGCAAAGCCCAGGGCGGATACAGTGGCGACGAGTTCCGCAAGATTGCTAGTGAGGTCGCCGCTGGACTCGCTGCGATTCATGCCCAGGGATTAGTACATGGTGACTTAAAGCCTGGAAATGTCATGGTAACGAAAGATCGAGCCATCATACTCGACTTCGGCTTTGCGCAAGAACGAGCGCGCATGGGTGCCCGACGCCCTGGGGCACCACCTGATGGCGGAACGCCGAACTACATGTCACCCGAGCGTTTGCGGTCCGGGGGAGCGAGCCCAGAAGACGATCTCTATGCTTTGGGAATGACCCTTTGGGAGATGTGGACCTGTCGTGTTCCCGAGCCGGGTTATAAGGCACGGCTGAAGTCCATGCGTTCTCAGATCATGTTTGACGTGCCGGCGGCGTTATCGGTTGATGAGGTGAAACAGGTGTTTCGGTGTTTGAGTGATGATCCCGAAATGCGCCCTCCTGCTAAACGGTTGCGGTTTTTTAACCCTCTCCAGTTGACCTCCAGCCAGATGCAGATTCCTCGGGAGCGTCTTGCCCCGGGAGCACCCCTGGGTCGTTCACATACAGAGGCTTTTCAGCCCGGTGTGCAGGCTTTTTTGGTCTCCTACTGTACGAATGCAACGGATGCTCCTGGTACGATTTTTCCTTTGAGTCGCCCGGCTGTCACGATTGGTCGACGCACGGACCAAGATATTGTCTTACCCGAGGCGACTGTTTCTGGCGCCCATGCTGTGGCGCGTTGGCAGGCTGGTAGCTGGGTGCTGGAAGATCTCGGTTCAACGAATGGCACCTATGCGGAGCATAGCTACGATCGGAAGAAAAGACTGAGTCTACTTCATGGCGCTGAAGTGCAGCTCGGTGAATGTCGATTGAAGTTGGTCAGTTTTTCGCCGGGAAGCGTTCAACAAGATCGTGCTCGCGATTACTTGCAACGCCATGATGGCCTGACGGGGCTTTTGCATCGAGAACAATTCATTCGCTCGCTTGCGGAAGAGACTTCTTATGCTCGTTGGACAAGCACAGCTCTGTCCTTGGCGCGTTATCATATTCGTGGTCCCAGTCGCTCCAGCGATGAGCGGCCAACGATTCTTGAAATGCTTGCCCTACGTCGAGTGGCTCAGCGTGTTGTCGAGCTGACAGAAATGATGATGATATCGATGGTCCCAGCGGTTGCTGGACGAACAGCTCATCTCAAGTTTGGAGTGGCTATGCTCGGCCCGGGGACGGAAGAGGCTCGGCATATTGTTGAGCAGGTCGTTGCTCAAGTGCAGGGCCTCATGCCGGATTCGCTCGATGTCGTGGCCTCTGTGGTTCAAGTCTCGACCGAAATGCGTGTTGAACAATTGGTCGATTTCTGATCTGCTGAATCGATGACCGCGCCATCCCGTCCTTCGTTCTCTTCTTCGCCTGGTGAGCCTTCGATTCGTCGATTAGGGGTGCGCTCCTCTGCAAGTATTGAAAAACCAATCCGCACTCAATTGGTGTTGGGCATTGCCGCTTTGCTCGTCTTAGTGGCGATTCCCATCTATTACTTTCGCTCACCATCTGAAGAGACGACTTCTTTAAAGAAAGAAGAACCGCCTTTAGGTTTTTCTCCGGTAGTTCCGGCAGAAGAAATCCCCTCTGAGGTTTCTAAACGGGTACGCCTGGCGACTCCAGAACGCGTTAAGTGTGCCAGTTCGTCGGGTGCGACAGGTCGTGCTGGGCGAGCCTGTGACCAGCTGCCGGCCCTCGAAAAGTCCTTAGCCGACGCTATTCGTGAGGCTGTTGATTGTGCTCCGCAGACCGGCGACCCAGGAACGTTGAACTACGTGATGAAGGTAGACTTTCAACAAAAGACCCTCCATGTATTTCCAGGGGCCAGCGGCCAGTGGAAGGGCCCCCAGGCACGACGCGCCACTCGCTGCGTGAAGCAAGCTTTGAATCCACCGGATTGGGCCATCATCGCTCATAAGTTTCGCTATTATGAGATCGCAATCTTAGCGAGGTACCAACCACCGACCCCAACAGCGACGCCTCTTTTTGAATGATTGGGTGTCCCGAGCCTTACCGTCGCTCGGTCACGGCTGAGAGGGTATGTAATTCCTCGGCGAGTTGGGAACTGAGCCTGGTCCCTTGAACTCGGTAGCGCCAATTGCCGGTAGCGATACCCGGAATATTCATCCGTTGGGAAGCGTCCTCGTTGAGGATATCTTGTACGGGCACGATCACGACATTTGCCTGCGAGGCAAATGCATAGCGAATCAAAGCACCTGCCGCTGAATCGGGGCTTTGAATATTGGCGTAAGCCTTGAGTCGGTCTAATTCGTTATTTTCTTGCTCCTGGGTACTTTCCTTGGACTCTTCTTGTTTTGAAAATAGCTCCTCTGCCCAACCCCGGGTGGTATTGTTATCGTGGGTACCTGTGTAGGCAAAGCTATTCGTCGGGTAGTGGTGAGGGAGGTAGGTTTCGGCGCCCGGAGAGAATGCAAACTGCAGCACCTTCATCCCAGGCAAGGAAAAATGGTCGCGTAGCCTTTCGACTTCCTCGGTGAGTAGGCCCAAATCTTCAGCGACAATTGGTAAACCGCCTAGCTCTTGCCCAGCTCTTTCGAGCAGTTCGTAGCCCGGAGTTGAAATAAAACGGCCCTCTTTTGCCGTTTCTGCGGGGCAGGGCACTTCCCAGTAACGGCTAAAGGCGATGAAGTGATCCAAACGTAGGCCGTCAAAACGTTTTAACTCACGGCGGAGACGATCGACCCACCAAGAGAATCCGTCCTTCTGCATGAGGTCCCAACGGTAGAGCGGGTTGCCCCAGAGTTGACCTTCCTCGCTAAAGTAGTCCGGTGGAACACCAGCCTGAACGGTACGATGGCCTTGTTCGTCCAGAAAGAACATCTCACGATTTGCCCAGACATCGACGGATTCGAAGCTAACGAACATAGGCAGGTCGCCCAAAAGTTGAACGCCTCGATCCTGCGCATACTTTCGTAGGGCAGACCACTGGCGATCGAAAATAAATTGTAGAAAGACGGCGTAATGAACTTCGTCTTGATGTGTTCTATGAGCAGTGTCGAGGGCCTCTTGTTGACGATCTCGTAGGGTCGGTTCCCAACTGGTCCAGCTCTCAGCGGGTGCGCTTCGTTTTAGAGCGCGAAAAAGAGCCCAATCCCAAACCCAGGACTGATTTTCCTCCAAGTACTTCTCATAAGCGCTTTGCAGAAGTTTCTTCTGTCGGAAGTGAGCAAAAGCCATGCGCAAAAGAGGATTCTTTTGCGCTCTTGCCTCTGAAAAACTCGTTTCTCTTCGTAGAGACTGTCGAAGAACGTCTTCTTGACCGGCGATATCCTCTGCACTCAGTAAGCCATCATCCACTAACTCTTCTGGGCTAATGAATAATTCATTCCCAGCAAAGGCACTCGGGCTGTCGTAGGGGGAGTCCCCTCCACCGGCGGGATGTATGGGCAGCATCTGCCACCAGCGCTGGCCAGCTTTTTCAAGAAAATCGACGAATTGTCTGGCTCCGGGCCCAAGGTCGCCGATACTAAATTTTGACTCAAGGGAGGAAAGGTGGAGAAGAAGCCCGGAGGCTCGTTGTGAGAACGGTGACTGGCTCATGGTTTCGCTCTGGGGGGTCTATCAAGCAATGATCTTTGGGCGAGCACAAGAAGAAATTGACCCTTTTCTGACCGAAGGGAGAAGAGCGTTGGCTCTTCAGGGAAATTGAAAGTGCTTGCAGAAGTAATTTTCTCGAATTGAGCTGGAGGCGGGCTTGATGCGTGCCTTGTAGAGGCACTATGCTCGGCGCAGTTATCAATGGCTAAGGTCGATATTCCAGAATTTTGTGTCACTCGTTCCCTCGTCCGTGTCCGTTTTTGCGATACCGATATGATGGGGGTTGTGCATCATTCCAACTACATCAAGTACTTTGAATTGGCGAGAATCGAATATCTGCGCCGGCGGGGCTTGAATTACTCGTCCTGGGTGAAGCTAGGCCTGCACTTGCCGGTGATAGGCGTCGAAGCAAAGTACAAGACCCCTTCTTTCTTGGACGACTTGCTGACGATTGAAGCTCGGTTGAGCATCTTGACTCGGGTCAAGGTCGGGTTTGATTATCGAGTTTTACGGAAAAAGCCGGAAAGTGACGACTATGACGAGTTGGCTCATGGTCATACTCTCTTAGCTTGTGTCGACAATAATCATCGACCTGTGCGGATGAGTTCTGATGCAGAGGCGTTGATTCTATCTCCTGAACTTCAAGAAGGAGAGCTACACCTCTAAGGGGGAAGCAGCTCTCCTTTTTGGCGAGCTACCTCGGCTCAACTTGTGGTCCCGGGCATACCGACGTTGGCGAAGCTCCCCATCCCCTTCGAACTAAGCAGGGCGACTTTGGTTGTGGGCCTCGACACGAAGTTTCAGAGCCTCATTCATAAATACGAAGCCCCGAGCCGTAGCCGTAAGGAGAGGACCCAAGAACTTGA
>JAKVCH010000171.1 GCA_022447485.1 Polyangiaceae bacterium
AATGTCCCCTGCGATTGCTGGGGAAGATTCCCGGTCAACTTTGTTGCCCCCTCCCACGCCGCAGTTGGATCCATTGCCAAAGCCTGACCTTCCAGGAGAGCCTGCGGCATGTCGGACTCCGCGTGGTTTCTGGGAAAGGCTTCAATATCAACCATCTCCCGCTTGCGCTTCGATTGCTCGCGCCTGGGCGAACTTAGACGTTGATTCAGAGAGAGCGCGGCTGGCGATCGACCAAGCGCTGGAAGAGGAGCCGTCTCTCCTGGCTGTGTGGGAGCTCGTGGCCGCCTGGAATTTGAAATATGGCAAAGTCGCCCACTCTCTGCTTGTTTCTCAGTGGCTGCTTACCCAAGAAGAAAGGTCGAGAAATCCGACTGCTCTCGGGGAACCAATTCCAGGGCCGATGGACCCTCGTCGCCTGATGAGCGCCGAAAGCGCGTTGGTTGGAGCTCGAGCGGCACGATTTTCCCAAGAACCAGAGCTGGCGATGGTTTTTTATGAACGAACGATTCGCCGCATGAGTTCGAGTTTTGCGTCCAATTTGCGAGCGCAGGTGTTCGTTGAAGCAGGGTTAACAGCTTTGCAATTAGGAGAACCTACTTCGGCGCTTGAGTTGTTCAGGCTAGGGGAGAGCCAGCGTTCTTTTTTCTTTCATGCTCTTTTTTCCTCTCTCCGTCGTTTCGTTTTGGCCTCGACCGCAGAAGGACTTCCATGCCCCGCTCAAGGGGGAGAGGGCAGTCAGTTGGATGCTCTGCTGCAGACCTATACAAAGCTGCAGCGTCGGGGCGCTGGAGCATCACAGGTACAAACGCATCAGCGTTTGCCCGCTCTTCCTCCGAGCGATCTCCAGCTAATCGGCGCGATCGGCGCCCATTGTCAGGGGCGCAAGGCAGAGGCGCAGCGACTTTATGAAAGCTACCAGGGCGGGCTCAGAAGAAAAGAGGTGCTGGTTGGCCCATCGCAATGGTAGGTTGTTTCGTTTTGCTTCCCGTGTGTGCATGACGCTCTTTGTGGGCGTGCTCGCGCCTGGTTCCCTCGCTGCCCAACCAACCGCGCCCGATTGCTCTGGAGTAGCTATTTGGAATTGTTCACGAACAACCCGGGAAGATTCGTTGCGGCGGATTCGCCTGGGAACTGCCTCAGGGCGAGAGGTGGCTCAGGCACAAATTTTACTCTTCGCATTCATTCAAAATCGTTGCCTAGACTCTCCTTGGAGAGCAGGCACCCTCGCGCCAGAAGCTGCGCCAGAAGCTGCGCCAGAGAGTCCGTGCAAAGCTTTCTCTGCATCCGAGCGCGTTGAAGTGCTCTTACTCGCCGAAGAGTTAGAGTTGCTCTCTCCTGAGGCCGTGGAGCGTTCTTTAGAGATTTTGATCAAGGAAGCCTTTTCTCTTCTCTCGAAGCAAAGTCGCTTTTCGCTGGTTGAATTTAGGCTGCGAGGGCATCTCCAAAAAGCAGAATGGCAGTTCGCCATTCTTGAGCTGGGGTGGCTATCTGCTTTTTATCCTGAATTTCACTTAGGGTTTCGAGGCGCGACGCAGCTTTTTTCTTATTACCTCCAGCAGGGTCAGTGGCAGCACGCACGACTCCAGCGACGCAGCATGATGCTTTTCGCGAATTCATTGCGTGAAACCATGTGGGGGGAGGTTCTCTTATTACTTGAGGCCGGTCTGGCAAGAGATCGGCGCGAGTTTTGCGCTCAGCAGCTCAGGCTTTTGCAACTCCGAATTAGCCCGGCGGGGCGTGACGCTTTGGACCAGGCAAAAGCGAGCTGGTTGAAACAGCTCGCCCTGCCGCAGGAGTTAGCGGCGCGCCTCCTTGCTTGGTTAGAGCTGTCTTCGCCCTCGACGAATGAGCTGGAACGTTTGAAGCAAGAGGAATTATTTTCTCAAGGGCATTGCGGTTTGAAGTAGCCCAGCGGTTTGAACTAGCCCAGCGGTTGAAGTCTACCCGTACTTCGCCTTAGGTGCCTTTGGGCACGAAGATCACCTCGATACGAGTATTGCGTGTCGCGGCTCCAGGGATTCGGCGACTGACGAGGGGTTGTCGATCGCCGACTACCTGCAAATGGCTCTCTGGCTCCTTGGGGAGCTCGAAGGACTCCAGGGCCAATTTTCCAGCCTGATTCAAGAGCTGATTTTTGCCATCGCCATGAATCAGCAGCAGGAGCGAAAATGTTGGGTGAGCGTGAGCGACCTTCTGTAGTTCATCAAGAGCTGCCCGAGATCCCTCGCTGAGTTTTCCTTGGGGCAACAAATCATCGTGCAAAGTGACCACCACGCCCCGATCGTCACGATAGGGGTGCCATTGACCATTTTTACTCAGCGCAAGTAGGAGAGAATCAGAACCGGGCTTGTCGGGCTGGGCTTGTTGCTCGCTACGCCGCGCCAGGGTGAGGTGTTTGAGGCAGACGTTCCGCTCATGAGCAGCTCGAGGATAAAGATCATCTTTTGTCGAGCCGTGAGATAATTCTACTTCAAGGCGTTCAACGACTTCGCGGCTCTTCTGCAGGCCCTCTGCCTCTGGGTTTAAAAGAGCTGCACCCATGCAGAGCGTTTGGGCTTCTGCCGTGAGGAGCTGAGCGGCATCGCGGCGAGCACGACGTCGCTCCGGCGTCATTTTTTCTATATCTTTGACTTCTTCGGTGTCTAAAATAACGCGGGCTCGTAATTCGTAGCCATCCGCTTCTCGGGTGAGCTTTGCTTGGGCGATGTCGAGGTCGCGCATAGCTGCTTCAGCTTCGGCATCTTCAGCTTCGGCTTTTTCAAGGCGCTCTTGAGCTCGAGCTGTTCGAGTGAGGGCAAAGGCAATTTCGAAGGCGACTTGCGCCTCTTCTCCAAGAACTGCGGCCTCCTCGCTGCGGCCCTCGCTTTGTGCTTGATGGGCTTCCTTTAGAAGGCTTTGAGCTTCAGCAAATGCTTGAGGCGCTTTCTGTGCGGCATCTTTGGCGAAAGGGCTGAGCGCAACAGCATCCGCGGTTTTCAGGCTTGCTGGAGATTGATTCCCCGCGCAGGCGGTCACCAGCAAAACGCCCCCTGCCGCTAGAGAGCGAAAAAAAGAAGGGGTCATCATTAGTTTTTCTCCTTTTTATTATGGGTAGCGGCCTCGTTCTGCTCCTCGGAACCAGTGAGGTCCACGCCCATTTCAATGAGACGCGCCTTAGCGCGTTCGCGGCGAGCGGCTGTCTGCGCGATCAGAGCGGTTGAGCGGCGCATCTTGTCTTCCAGCTCGAGGGTGTTTTTTTGAACGGCATCGACCTTTTCTTCAAGCGCCCTGGTCTTCTCGAGGACGGCCCGCAGTTTTTCCCAACGGGCCGCAAGGTTATCGAGGGCGTTGGCCAGTTGCAGCTGGTTCTTTTTTCTGGCGGAGGCGGCTCGGGCCTTTGCTTGTTTGCTTCTCTCTTTCGGTGAGGCGGTCTGGGCTTGGTCAGCTTCGCCCTGGCTAGCGTTGTCCTTGGTGGGAGTGCCCTGGTCGGCTTTATCCTTGTTGGCGCCGCCCTGGTCGGCCTTGTTTTCTTTTGTCGGTTCGGCCTTGTTTTCTTGTGTCGACTCGGCAGCGACGCTTCGTTCGGTCCCGGTCAGGCCCCCGCAAATGAGCCAGAAGCCCAGAATTGGAGGCGCAGCACGACAAAATCTTCTCAGGTTCGACATCTACGGTGAGAAAGCCACGACCAGGGGGTAGGGGTCAAGGGGTCATCTGCGCTATAGGTGGCGCCATGGCCTCTTTCCCGGAAAAACCAGAGAAATCGACAGCGAGCGATGGGGCTCTGCCTCAGCAATCAGGCCCCGTCAGCAAGTCGCGAGAGCGAGTCGGCTGGGACGATTACTTTATGACCATCGCCTTTCAAGTGGCCACGCGTTCGACTTGCTCTCGAAAACATGTCGGCGCGGTCTTGGTGCGGGATAAAATGATTCTTGCTACGGGCTACAACGGCTCCTTACGGGGTCTTGATCATTGTGATGATGTGGGTCATCTCCTGGAGGACGGCCATTGTGTGCGAACGGTACACGCTGAGGCAAACGCAATCGTGCAAGCTGCGCGTAATGGGGTGCGAATTGAAGATGCTTGTATCTATGTAACAGCTTCGCCTTGTTTCAATTGCTTCAAGTTGATCGCGAACGCAGGCATCACCCGGATTGTTTACGCTGAGTTTTATCGTGATGAGCGCATTTTTGAATTCTCTCAGGCGATGGGGATTGAATTGGTGCAAGCGAATGTTCAGCGCGCGTCGGTCATTGAGGCACCATGAGAGTGGCTGTTATCCAAGGGGGACCTTCGACCGAGGCAGAGGTCAGTCGCGCGTCAGGAAGAGCCTTACTCGATGCCTTTGCACGGCGAGGCATTGCGGCTCAGGCTTTTGAGTTGACCCAAGAACTCGCTTCGGAACTTCTTGCTTGGCGCCCGGATGTTGCTTTTCCGGTTGCTCATGGCGCTCAGGGTGAAGACGGTTGCCTCCAGGGGCTCCTAGAAGTCTTGGGCATTCCCTACGTTGGGAGTGGCGTGCTTTCGAGCGCCCTGGCTTTCGATAAAGACCGTACGAAGAGTGTCCTTGATGCCCAAGGGCTGCCTGTGCCTCAAGGTCGTGCCCTGACCGATGTTGTTCAGCAGAGAGAGCCAAAAGAGCTTCTGCTTGAGCTGCGCAAACAACTGGGTCCAGAGCTCATCGTGAAGCCTCAAGGGGGAGGTTCGACAATTGGTATCACTCGTCTGCTCGAGGACGCTGGTCCTCAAAACTTGCAGGAGGCCCTGCAAGAAGCATTTGCTTTTGATCCTGTCGTATTGGTGGAGAGGTATTATCAAGGAGTCGAGCTGACTTGCGCCGTTTGGGACCAAGAAAACGGCCCTTTGGCATTTTCTCCGACTTTGATTCAGAGCGAAGTCTCCGATTGGTATGACTTTTCTGCGAAGTACGCCCAGGGTGGCAGCCGACATATCTGTCCGGCTCCCCTGGAGTCCGACGTGTTGCTTTCTTTGCAAAAGGCGGCGGTAACGGCTCATCGAGCGCTCGGCTGTCGGGACCTCAGCCGTTCCGACTTCATTCTTCAAAAAGATGGCTCCTTTGTTGTTCTCGAAGTGAATACATTACCAGGATTCACGGCCATGAGTCTCTATCCTGAAGCGGCGGCTGAGGCGGGAAAAACATTTGAAGAGCTGGTTGCGGGCTTTGCTCACTGGGCGCACCGGCGGGGCTCAACTCGCCGCGCAGAAGGTCGTGCTCTTCCTGCTGGCAGGGCGGTCCAGGGCGAGCTATGAGGCGCCCCGAAGGTAAAGAAATGTCGAAGCTCAAAGTTTTAGTCGTTGGTTCTGGCGGTCGAGAGCATGCTCTGGCGCTGCGTTTGCTTGAGTCTGAATCCGTTGCTGAGGTGGTCGGTTGCCCCGGAAATGCAGGGATGGCCAGTGGTCTGGGGGTTCCTGACGGGAAAAGTTTGAGAGTACAGACGGGGCAGCCAGAAGACGTCGCCGTCGCAGAGAAAGTCGATCTCGTGGTGATTGGGCCAGAGGTTCCTTTGGTTGATGGTCTGGCAGATCGCTTCCAGAAGCTCAATCTGCCCTGTTTTGGTCCCTCTGCTGCGGCGGCGCAATTAGAGGGGTCCAAAGCCTTCATGAAGGAGTTTTGCCGTCGCCACGGCATTGCGACGGCTCGCGAAGTGATTGTGCGCTCGCCTGAGGCGCTTGAGGAAGCTTTGGCTCAGTTTTCATCTCCGCCTGTGGTGAAAGCTGATGGCCTTTGTGCAGGGAAGGGCGTTGTGGTCGCAGAGACGATGGAAGAAGCGCGCTCCGCTGCAGCCGCGATGCTCTCAGGGGATTCATTCGGCTCTGCGGGGACAACTCTCGTTTTAGAAGAGCGCCTGCTCGGCGAAGAAGCGAGTGTGCACGCGCTTTGTGACGGTGAGCGAGCCATCATCTTACCAGTTGCCCAAGACCATAAGAGAATCTTCGAGGGCGACCGTGGTCCGAATACAGGCGGTATGGGTACCTACGCTCCGGCTCCCGTTGTGGACGCGGCGCTCTTAGAGACCATCGATCGAGACGTGATTCAAAAGGTTGTTCAAGGAATGAAAGCCGATGGCGTTCCTCTCGTCGGCACTCTCTTCGTTGGCTTCATGATCAGCCCAGCTGGCGAAGCGAAGGTGCTGGAGTTCAATATCCGTTTCGGCGATCCAGAAACCCAGGTGCTGACCATGATCACTGAGGGCGATTGGGGCAAGGCCCTGCTTGCAGCAGCCCAGGGGCGCCTTGAAAAAGGTGACCTTCGCGTGAGTGAGGAGCATGCGATGTGCGTTGTGCTTGCTGCAGAAAACTACCCAGCGGCCCCCGCCAAGGGAGATAAAATCTCTGGGCTTGAGGAGGTTGCTGCCTTGGAAGGTGTCCGGGTTTTTCATGCGGGCACTGCAGCGAAAGAGAACGATCTGGTTACCTCCGGCGGTCGTGTTTTGGGTGTGACCGCCAAGGGGCCGTCGCTGGCTGCCGCCCGTGATCTTGCCTATGAGGCTTGTTCGAAAATCTGTTTTCGCGGCATGCAATACCGGAAAGATATCGGTTACCGAGCTCTCTGAGCGTTCGACCCGTCGAGCGCTGTGCTCTCTGAGCGTTCGACCCGTCGAGCGCTGTGCTCTCTGAGCGTTCGACCCGTCG